>NZ_CEVIVC010000277.1:951-2504 GCF_982290645.1 Protofrankia sp. CiP1_Cm_nod4 | reverse complement strand
CGCGAACGGGAGCAGCGCGAACGGCGCGTCTGGGGACGCTGAGGAGCTGGCCGCGTTCGCCGCCGGCCTGCTCGTCGCCTGGCCGCCGGCCGGTGACGTACCGGTCGTCCGGCTCGCCGCGCACGCGCCCCAGGTCGCCCGGCCCGGTCCGGGGCTGGACGCCGCGGGCTGCCTGGTCTGCGGGCACACCTTCCGGCCGGGCGAGCAGGTGGTGGTCTGCCCGTGCGGCATGTACCGCGAGGTCTGCGTGGCGGCCGTGCACCGGGACCCGGTCGCTGGCCTGACCTGCTGGGACGACTGGCGGCCCGACGGCGGGCTCACCCACTGCCCGGTAACCCTCAACCGGGTGGCGGACCGGTGACCACGGCCCACGGAACGCGGGCGGACGTGGTCCCCCAGGGCGGCGTACATCCACCGCCCCCGGTGAGCACGGCCCAGGGAGCGCGGACGGGCGGCCCACCCGCCGGCCAGCCACCCGAGGGCGGCCCACACACGGATGTCGTGTACGCGGGCGCCCCGCGTGCCGGTGAACCAGGTGCGGACGGCCCGCCCGGGGCGGATCGGTGGCATGAGCGTGTGCGCGCCACGCCCGACCTGGCGGACGCCCCGGCCGGGGCGGATCGGTGAGCTCACCGTCAGCGGACCGTTACGCCCGGCAGCGGCTGATCCCCGACTGGGACCAGGAGCGGCTCGCCACCAGCACCGCGGTGGTCGTCGGGGTCGGCGCGCTCGGCAACGAGGTGGCCAAGAACCTGGCGCTCGCCGGCGTCGGACGGCTGATCCTCTGCGACCCGGACACGGTCGCGGCGAGCAACCTCAGCCGCACCGTGCTGCTCGGGCCGGACGACGTCGGACGCCCGAAGGCCACCGCCGCGGCCGGCGCCCTGTCCCGGATCGCCCCGGACGTCACCGTCGAGACCCGGCCGGCCGAGCTGGTCGCCGGGGTCGGGCTCGGGGAGCTGTCCGACGCCGGGGTCGTCCTGGGCTGCCTGGACAGCCGCCGCGCCCGGCTACGCCTGCTCGGGCGGGCCACGCTGGTCGGCGCGGCGCTCGTGGACGGCGGCACCCACCCGTGGGGCGGGGAGGTCCGGCTGCGGCTGGACCCGGCCGAGGCCTGCTACGGCTGCTCGCTCACCGCGCATCAGCGCGGCGAGTCCGACCTGCCGTGGAGCTGCGCCGAGATCCGGCCGGACGGCCCGCAGCCGGCGTCGATCGTGTCCACGTCGATCGTCGCCGGGTGGATAACACTGGTCGCGCTGCGCGTCCTGTTCGGCAGCCCGCCGCGGTACCGGCTGCTGCGGATCGACGGCGCCACCGGCGACACCGCCCCGGTCACCCTGACCCGCGACGCCGACTGCCCGCACCACCGGCCGTTGGACGGACCCGTCCACCCCCTGCCGCTCGACCACCATGCCACCGTCGGCGACCTGCTCGAAGCCCTGCCCGCCGGCGCGGAACCACTGGCCTGGGCGGCCTTCCCCCTCCCGGGACGCTGCCATCACTGTGGCGAGAACCACGCTCACCTCACGGCACAACCACACCAACCGGCACAA
>NZ_CEVIVC010000277.1:0-588 GCF_982290645.1 Protofrankia sp. CiP1_Cm_nod4 | reverse complement strand
CCGCCCCGACACCCATCTGAACAGGGACGACGAAGACGGCTCCACACGAAGGAAGTCAAAATCGTTGCGACTGAATGGCAGCCGTCCATAGTGCGTCCCGTCCGCGGGCTTCATTCATATCGATAATTCGATCTTCAAGGCGCACCTGGGCGCCAGGACGAGCCTGACTGGCCGGGGTCTTACAGGATGAGTTCGGTGTCGGTGTCCGCCATCTCCTCCTCGGTCATCGCGGGCAACGGCTGCAGTTGCCGGAGCAGCGCGTTTTCCGGGACGCCGGTGAGCCGTGCGAGAACGCGAACGCTGACCTCCCCTTCGTTGTATGCTTCCATCGCCCGTTGCAGCAGGCCGGTAGGCACACGGCGTGATCCGATACTCTGCAGTTGCCGCTGGTATTCCTCGGCCCGTCCTGTCATGAGAGCCAGTTTGCGGGCGGACATCCGTCGAATCCGGTCGCGCTCCGCCGCGTTCACCAGTCCGGCGTTGTGCAGGCGGAAAGCAAGCGCGTCCAGGCTCACCTTGAACTGGGCAATCATCATACCGATCGACCGCTCGGTCGGACCGTCACGCCCCAGCGACCGGCGCAAACCT
>NZ_CEVIVC010000276.1:0-2526 GCF_982290645.1 Protofrankia sp. CiP1_Cm_nod4 | reverse complement strand
AGCGCATCGGGGCTGGCCGCCGCTGCCCTTCGATGTACTCGCGTAACAGCGCGATCGGGGCAGTGCCAGCCGACACCGCGAAGTACGACGGGGACCAGAAATGCCCCCGCATCGAGGCCCGGTTCACCCGGCCGGTGAACTCGGCACGCAGCATCCGCGCGGACACGCCCTTCAGGGAGTTCACGAGCGCGGAGACGGCGACCTTCGGCGGGTACTCGACCAGCAGATGTACGTGGTCGTCCTCGCCAGTGAATGCGACCAGGCGGGCGCCGAAGTCGTCGCACACGCCGCGCATGGTCCGCTCGCAGGCGTTCAGCATCGCATCGTCGAACACGCCCCGCCGGTACTTCGTCACAAAGACCAAGTGAACGTGCAGTGCGGAAACCACATGTCTGCCTCGCCGGTAGTCGTCGGAGATGTCCATAGACCAAGTATGATGGGTGGCATGCCGGCCGTTCGCTACCGCTACCGCGCCTACCCGTCGCCGGGTCAGGTGCGGGCGTTGGCGCGGGCGTTCGGTTGCGCCCGGGTCGTCTACAACGACGCGATCCGGCTCCGCGACACCGCGTACGCGGCCGGGGAGAAGCTCTCCGACACCGAGGTGCAGCGCCGGGTGGTCACGCTCGCCAAACAGACGCCCGAACGGGACTGGCTCGCCGAGGTGTCGTCGGTGGTGCTGGTGCAGGCATGCCAGGACGCCCGGCGGGCGTTTCGGAACTGGTTCGACTCGCTGTCCGGGAAACGGAAAGGCCGCCGGGTAGGCCATCCCCGGTTCCGGTCCCGGAAGGACAATCGGCAGTCGGTCCGGCTGACCCGTAACGGGTTCACGGTCACCGCCCGGGGTGTGCGGGTCGCGAAGGTCGGGGATGTGCGGCTCGTCTGGTCACGGGAGCTGCCGTCGATTCCGTCGTCCGCCACGGTGATCCGGGAGGCGGACGGCCGGTACTACGTGTCGTTCGTCGTCGACGTCGCGGGCGAGCCCTACCCGGCGGTGTCTGCCGACGTTGGGATCGATCTGGGGTTGGACCGGCTGGCCACCCTGTCAACAGGTGAGATCATCACCAACCCGCGTCCTCTTCGGTCGAAGCAGCGCCACCTGTCCCGCGCCCAACGGGCACTGGCCCGCAAGCGGAAAGGCTCGTCCAACCGTCGGAAGGCGGCCCGCCGGGTCGCGGTCCTCCACCGCACGGTGCGGGAAACCCGCCGCGACCAGCACCACAAGCTCGCCGCTCGACTTGTCCGCGACAACCAAGCGGTCTACGTCGAGGATCTCGCGGTGTCCGGGCTGGCCCGGACGACACTGGCCCGGTCGGTGCACGACGCCGGCTGGGCGATGCTGGTCGGTCTGATCGAGGAGAAGGCGGCCCGCCGGGGCCGGACCGTGGTGCGGGTGGGCCGGTTCTTCCCGTCGTCGCAGGTGTGCTCGGTCTGCGGGGTGACGGACGGCCCGAAACCGCTGCCGGTCCGGGTGTGGATCTGCGCGGCCTGCACCACCACCCATGATCGTGATCTGAATGCGGCCCGGAACATCCTGGTCGAGGGCCGTCGGATCGTCGCCGCCGGGCGGGCGGAGACGGAAAACGCCTGTGGAGCCGACGTAAGACCGGGACCTGTCCCGGCGGTTGGCGTCGAAGCAGGAACCCAGCGAGGTGCCGCGTGAACCCACGCGACACGGTAGGAATCCCTGTCCTTCAGGGCGGGGAGGACGTCAAAGAATGCCGCATGCCGGATGCCCGGTGGGATACTCGCGCGGTGGGCGACGGGGGTCGTGACAGCACCGCCACGGTGTGGGATTTCTTCGTGTCGTACACGCGGACGGATCAGCCGTGGGCGGAGTGGATCGCCGAGGCGCTGGAATCCGACGGGCACCGGGTGCTGGTGCAGGCGTGGGATTTCGTCCCGGGGTCGAACTGGCCAGCGCTGGTGCACGCGGGTGTGACACGAGGCGGTCGTCTGCTCGCGGTGCTCAGCCCAGCTTATCTGGACTCGGTCTGGGGCAGCGCGGAATGGCAGGCGATGTGGGCGGCGGATCCGGCGGGGGACGACCGGCGGCTGATCCCGGTCCGGATCGCGCCGTGTGATCCGAAGCGGCTGGGGCTGGTGGGGACCCGTGGCTGGATCGATCTGACCGACCTGTCCGGGCCGGAGGCCGAGGCCGAGGCCACGGCGCGTACCCGGCTGCTCGACGGGGTCCGGGCGGCACGGGAGGGGCGAGTCCGCCCCACCGGCCCGTTGCTCTTCCCGGCCCGGGACGGTGACGGTGACAGGGACAGGGGCAGGGACAGCGCGGGAGATGACGGTACGGCCGGGCGGGGGGCACGGTATCCGGGCCGGCCACCGGCGGTCTGGGGGCTGCCCGCGCATCTGCCGCGTAACCCGCGGTTCACCGGCCGGGAGGGTGAGCTGGCGGAGCTCCGGGAGCGGCTGACCCGTTCCGGGCAGGCCGCGGTCGTCCCCCACCTCCCGGTCGGCAGGACCCCACCGGCCGAGCCGGCGGCGGGGCGGGCGCAGGCGTTGCACGGCCTT
>NZ_CEVIVC010000275.1:0-2592 GCF_982290645.1 Protofrankia sp. CiP1_Cm_nod4 | reverse complement strand
AATCAGCCAACTCGACCAGCCGCACTGACCACGGGCACATCGCCCTGGGTGCGGACGTGGTGGCCGTCAGCCCCTCCTCGGCGCGACCGCGGCCTGAGTCAGGCATATTCCGAGGCGGAACAGGAAGGTCGACGCGACCACAATGCCCGACGATCACGGTTACCAGGCGGCCCGGAAGTGCCCGGAACCGCCAGCCCGCCACGCGGAAGGGACCAAGGACCGTGTGGAGCGGATCGAGGCCCGGCACCTGCGGCTGCCCTGACCGGAGGCGGCGGGCTGGAGGGGACCGTCCGTGACCTGACAGCGTGGGAAAGCCCGTGCTGCTCGTTCATCCAGCCGGGACTTGCTTTGGAGCACGTCATGTTCGTGGTCTCCTTGGTGACCGCCGCTGCCTGAGGGCCACCCACGAACTGCGGAACCCGGACCTCTCGCCGCCGATGAAAGCCGCAGGAGCGGATCGCCGCGATCGACGATCAAGTGTTGTTCAAGGTGAAGATCCAGCACTGATGCTCACCGTCAGCCAGCGCTATCCGTCCACGTTCGTAGACATCGTGAATTGCCTACGAACGTAGGCAGTCTGTATTGTCTACGAACGAAGGCAAGCTGGGCCGCCTACGAGTGTGGACAGGATGCCGCTATGGCCAACATCACCAACGCCCGTCAGCTCGGAGCGGAGGTACGCGAGGCCCGTAAGAAGCGGGGCCTGTCACAAGAAGACCTCGCTGCCCAGGCAGGAGTCTCCCGCGCCTGGCTGACCCGCTTCGAGACCGGCCATCCGACGGCGAGCGTCGAGCCCCTCTTCCGGGTGCTCGGCGCCCTGGACCTGAGCCTGGACCTGGCCGAACGCACGGTCACCGACGCGGAGGCCGCGGTGCTCGCGGCCCTCGCCGCACGGGCGAAGCGCTGATGGCCGCACGCAGCCTGCTGGTCGTCCTCTACGGCGTCGTGGTCGGCCGGGTCGCGCAGCGCAGCGCCGCCGCCGAGCCCGAGTTCACCTACGAACCGGCCTACCTCGCGGCCAGACCCGGCACTCCCCTGGGCGTGCGGATGCCGCTGAGCGGGACGACCTACCGGGGTAAGAGTGTCCGTGCCTTCCTCGAGGGTGTGCTGCCTGAAGACCCCCGGACCCGGCAGCGCTGGGGGGCCGCGCTGGGCGTCGAGCCCGATGACACCTTGGTGATCCTCTCCCGGATGGGCTGGGACTGTCCCGGTGCGGTGCAGTTCTGCGAGCCCGACGTGCTCGACGAGATGTTCTCCCGCGCCCAGGAACTGCGGCCCGTCAGCGACCAGGACATCGCGGAGCGGCTCAACGCACTGCGCACCGGGGACGCGGCCTCCTGGAGCCTGCCCGACGAGCACTGGTCGCTGCCCGGTCAGCAGTCGAAGTTCGCGCTCGTGAAGCTGCCCACCGGCTGGCACGAGGCGCACGGTTCCGCGGCGACAACCCACATCATCAAGCCCGGTATCGGGCGCCTTCACCACCAGTCCCTCGTCGAGCACGCCACGATGCGCGCGGCCAGCGCGCTCGGTCTCGACGTCGCCCACACCGAGTTCACCCGTTTCGGCGATGGCGACGGCGAGCCGGCGATCGTCATCGAGCGCTACGACCGCGTCATCCTCGACGACGGTGGCGTCCTACGCCTCCATCAGGAGGACTTCTGCTCCGCCAGCGGACGGCTCCCATCGAAGAAGTACGAAGCGCACGGCGGGCCCGGACTCGCGGATCTCGCCCGGATCGTCGAGCAGAACTCACGCGGCCAAGCCACCGCCGGCTTGGCCGCACTTGGAGACTTCGCCGCCATCAACTACGTCACCGGCGCGCCCGACGGCCACTCGAAAAACGTCTCCCTACTGCTGCTTCCCAACGAGATCAAGGTCGGCCCGCTCTACGACCTCGCCACCAGCCTGCCCTACGACGGCGACCCGGGCCTGCGCGAGGTCGCCATCGGGATTGGCGGCCGGCGGAAGTTCGGACAGGTGCTCGGCAGGCACTGGGACCGCGCGGCGGCTGTCCTCGGTATCCCTGCCGAGCAGTACCGCAAGACCGCCAGGGACATGGCTGAACGCTTCCCGGACGCGTTCTCCGACGCGCTCACGGAGGTCGGCACGCCCGAGGCCGAGGGGGTACGGACACGCTCGATCGACCGCATTGCCCGGCATACCCGTCAGATGGTGGAACGCCTCGACGATCCGCCGGAACGCTGACGTGGCCCTGTGGGCGGCTGCGTACGCGGAAAACGTTTTGCACCTTTTCGAGTCGGCGCAGCCCCTCGCTGGATGTTTAATTTGTCTTGGTTACTGCTTATGTTCCATCGGGGTCTCGCCAGGTGGGGGTGGTCCCGCCCGTGATGCGTTTGGCCATATTGTCGATCATAGCGATATGGATCATTGCTGCGAGGCTGGGCGATCTTCTTGGCGGCGTCGGTGCCCTGGCTGGTAGGGGGCGTCGCTAGAGGTCTTGACGCTCTGGGTGTCCAGGATGCAGGCGGTCGGCTCGGGATCGCGGCCGTCGGCGGCGCGGGCCAGGCCGGTCAGCTCATAACCGAGCCGGGAGAAGATGCCCTCGCCGTGCCTGGCGGCGTAACAGAAGTA
>NZ_CEVIVC010000274.1:1191-3167 GCF_982290645.1 Protofrankia sp. CiP1_Cm_nod4 | reverse complement strand
GTGCCCGGCCCGTCCTATCCGTCCGCCGCTTCCAGCCCGCCCACCATTTCCAGCCCGCCCGATGCTTCCAGCCCGCCCACCACTTCCAGCCCGTCCGGTGCTTCCGGTGCTTCCGGACGCGGGACGGACACCACGCCTGATCCGGTAACCGGTGCCATATCCGACGAGTTCGAGACCTCGTCCGGCGGGCTCAAGACCCCGCCCGCCGAGGCCGATCCTGGCGTGACGGGTGGTCACCATCAGATCCACTGGCACGCGGTGGAGCCGGCCTTCCTGGACGTGGTCCAGCCCGACATCATGGCCGGCTACGCCAGCCTGGCCGCCGCCGGCTGCACCGAGATCGTGGCCCACCCTTTCTTCCTGTTCGACGGCAGCCACACGTCGCGGGACATCCCGGCCGCCCTCGCCCGGGCCCGGGAGCGCTTCCCGCACACCCGCTGGACGCTGACCGCGCCACTCGGGCTGCATCCCGGTGTGCTGACCGCTGTCACCGCCCGCATCGACGACGCCCTTACCGGCCATGCCTGCACCGGCCATGCCTTCGCCCCGGACGAGCCCTGACCGAATGGCCCCCGACGACGCCTGATGACAACCGGTGGACCTGATGACAACCGGTGGCAGGCACCAGCGCGCCCACACCGGCCTCGCGCCCACCTCGAACGGGCTCTCGCCCCGAACGGTCTCCCGATCACCATTCGGACAATCACCCGCCCCCTCTCGTCCCAGTCAAGAGAACGAGAGTGAAAACGGCTGCCACAGCGACCGTTCATCCCCTCGTTCGCGTGATCCGAGAGTGTTCGATCATCAGCTTTTGGCGGGTTTCGGGGCGGACGCGTGTTGGCCGACCGGCGTTTCGGACGAGCGGGCTCTGGTGACGGCATCGGCCACCGCCGCGGCCAGCGGATGGATGCCGGGCTCGGTCGCCACCGCGTCCACCCGGATGCCGGCGTGCTGACAGGCCGCGACGGTACGCCGTCCTATCGCGGCCACCATGATCCCGTCCGGTAGGGGGCCGTACAGCGCGACGGTCGCGCGGGCCGCGGTCGACGACGCGAACGCCACCGCGTGCAGGTCGCCGTGCCGGATCTCCTCGACGATCCGCGGGTCGGGTTCGGCGACGACATCGGTCAGGAGGCTGATCCGACGCACCGTTTCCGCTCCGGCGGGCGGCGGCGCGGACGCGCACACCACCACGCGGACGCTGCCGCCCATCACCGCAGACACCGCATCCTGCGCGTCGGTGGGCTCCGCAGCCCGCGTCCGCGCACTGTGTGTGTTGGCGCGCTCCGGGCCATCAGCGCTGACGGGCAGCCGGGCGCAGGACAGCCCAAGGGCCTCCAACGAGACCTCCGCCTCGGCGTCGGCGGCCATCAGCACGAGCCCGGCAAGCGCCCGGACGTCGCGGCCGGCCCGACGCAGCAGTGTGACCACCGCCGCGACCTCCGCGACGCCCGCCAGCACCAGCGCGTCCGCGCCGGCGAGCGCCGCCAGCAGCGGTGCCGGGGCGGCCACCGGCCCGGGACGCGAGACGACACTCTCCACGGCGTCCGCGCCGAGCGCGCGTAACCGGGCGGCCAGCAGCCCGGGACGCGGCCTTGTCCGCGGGACGAGCACCCGGACTCCCGCCAGCGGACGGTCGGCGTCCACAGCCGGCGAGCCGGTGACGGATCCGCGCGGATCATCGTAACCATTCGTAAGACCGTGACTGTCAACACCGCCGGACCTGTCGACGCCGCCAGGGCCGTCGCCGGGGCTGTCGCCAGGGCCGTCGCCGGAGCCGGCTCCATTCCGGGGGCGCGGTCCCGCCCAGGAGTGCGATCTCACCGTTGCCCGGCCTGGCGAGTTGTCGGCGCCGCCAGGCCTGACGGTGTCGCCCGAGCTCACGCCGTCGCTCGCGATATCGCTGGCGCTCTCGCGACTGTCACCGTTGCCACTGCCACTGCCACTGCCACTGCTGGTGCTGGTGCTGGTGCTGG
>NZ_CEVIVC010000274.1:0-627 GCF_982290645.1 Protofrankia sp. CiP1_Cm_nod4 | reverse complement strand
AGAGTGCCGCGCACGACCCGTTGCGCCGGCGTGGTGGCGCGTTCGATCACCGCGACAGGCGTGTCGGGTGACCGCCCGCCGTTGATGAGGGCCGCGGTGACGTCGGCGAGCCTGGCGACCCCCATCAGCACGACGATGGTCATCCGGGACGCGCCGAGCGCCGCCCAGTCGACGGTGGAGCCGGGATGCCCGGGTGGCAGATGACCGGAGACGACCGCGACGTCCTGCGCGACACCACGGTGGGTGACCGGAATACCGGCATACGCGGGGGCCGCGAACGCCGAGGTCACCCCCGGGACGACCGTGCACCGCACCCCCGCCAGCCGGCATGCCTCCGCCTCCTCGCCGCCACGGCCGAGCAGGAACGGATCCCCGCCCTTGAGCCGGACGACCGTGCGGCCCGCGAGCGCCTGTTCGACCAGCAGGCCGTTGATGTCCTCCTGGCTGCGGGTGAGCGCGCCGGCACTCTTGCCGCTGTAGATGATCTCCGCTTCAGGCCGGGCATACCCGAGCACATCGGTGGACACCAGGCGGTCGGTGACGACCACGTCGGCCGCGGCAAGCAGTTCCCGGCCACGAACGGTGAGCAGCCCCGGATCGCCGGGCCCCGCCCCGACCAGCCAGACC
>NZ_CEVIVC010000273.1:0-2692 GCF_982290645.1 Protofrankia sp. CiP1_Cm_nod4 | reverse complement strand
CCGAGGAAGCTCAAACGTTGTCCGCCGCCCAGTGAACAGTCCACCAATGCCACCGATGGGCATCCAAAATTGTTGCCGCTTTCTCGGAAGGCGACCATAGATGGTCTCGCCTTTGCCTAGGGTGAGGGGTCGGGCTGTCCGGGGAGCGAAGCGACCCCTACTGTCTCCCGGCTGCCCGCTGGCGTGCCCATTGCTCGGTTTTCGTATGCTTCTGGCGTTCGCGCTGATCGTCTCCGTTGGTTGCGAACGCGCCCGTCGTGGAACGCATCCGGATGGTCGGTGAGGCTGACCACGGAACAGGACCAACAGCGCGAATCCGTGCCGCTCGGTACGGTATGGATTCGCCCGACCGGCGACGGTCGACCCGAACAGCGCGCCGCGGCTTACCGAGAATGGTCAGCGTGCCTGCTACTCCTGGCCTGGGTTCTGTGCGGCGGCGGGATGCGACGCGCCCGGCGAGCACGGCCGCCAGGCCGCGCGCAGCCGGTCGCGCGGCGCGGACCGCCACCGCCTTGATCCTAAAACGAATAATTCGGCAGTCAGTCAGCCTCGTACATAGCCAATGTCGTCCGTCCGGCCGCGCCTCTGATCGTCGGTCGGCTCCGTTGTGGTCAGGCCGCGGCGCTGGCAAGCGCGGTGCGGTCGATGCGGGAGACAAGCTCGCGGGCGTGGGCGTCGCGCTGGTAGGGGACGAGTCGTTTCCGCAGGTCGGTCATGGCGGTGACGTAGCGGGCGGAGGTGGGGACTCCGGCGGCGATGTCGATCGCCGTGTGGCCGGCGGTGATGGCGCCTTCGAGGTCGTTTTGTTGGGTGAAGCTGACGGCGACGACAGTTTGGCTCAGCGCCCCGCGGCGTCCCCGGTTCTGCTTGCGGGCGGCTTCGACAGACTGGCGGGCGTAACGGTGGGCCTCGGCTGGGTCGCCGATGTCGCGGAGACTGTTCGCGATCTCCCCCGTGACGTAGGGCTCGTCGATGAACTTTGCCCATTCGGGTTCGTTCGCCGGGTTGATGAGATCGAAGGTCTTTTCGGCCTGCGCGATCGTCGCGGCGGTGTCGGTGGAGCGGCCCAGGACTGACAGGGCGCGGGCTTCCAACACGTACAGGTCGGTCAGGGCGGCGGGAGCACACAGACCACGCAGACCGTGGCGGCCGGCGCGGACGAGGCGGAGCCCTTCGTCGGGGTGGCCGAGTTGGGTTGCCTGGTCGGAGAGGCCAGCCAGGACATGGGCGCCGAGCATCCGGTTACCGGCGGCGTCGGCGAGCCGGAGGGACTGGATCAGGTAGCGCTGCGCGATGCCGTGCTGGCCGGAGTCGAACGCCATCCAGCCGGCGAGATAGGTCTGTTCGGCGGCGACCTCGAAGAGGGCTTGGCGGACGGGCTCGGGGTGGGATTCCTGCAGGAGCGGGAGGACGTGTTCGGTGAGGTACTGGGCGACGGTGCGCCGGGCGATGTCACCGCCGCTTTGGATGACGTCCATTTCCTGGAACACGCCGAACATGGTGCGGATGGACTCGACCGCGGCCATGTCCGCGTGGGCGGGCCGGCCGGCGTCGGCGGCGTCCAGGCTGGTCAACAGCCAATCTCGGCTGGGGCCGGCGAGTGCGCCGAGCACGAATGATGAACGAAGCAGCATGTCCCGACGGCGCACGTCGGCCATCCAGAGTGACAGTGCGGCTCGGCTGGTGGAGCTCCTGCGTCAGCATCGGGTGATGCAGGCGGGCGAACGGTTCGAACGCGGAGACGGCTGGGCTGAGACGGGTCTCGTGTTCACCTCGTCGATCGGTACCCCGTTGGAACCACGGAACGTCAACCGCCGGTTCGATCAGCTTCGGGAAAAGGCCGGGCTCCCCTGGCTCCGTCTACATGATCTTCGTCATGCGTTCGCCTCGATGCTGTTCTCCGAAGGCGTGCCCGCGCGCACGGTCATGGAACTACTCGGACATTCGACCATCCAACTGACCATGAACACGTACACCCACGTCATGCCCGAGACCCAACGGGACGCCGTGGGCCGTCTGGACCACCTGTTCACCGGCGACAGGTCCACGGACGAAGAGGACGACAACGCGGACGAAGCCGGAGGCCCCGACCCCACCGACACCGACACCGACACCGACACCGACCAACAATGATCGATTGCAGATGGGTACACCGTTGGGTACATTGATCTTCAGACAGTCATCACCAAGAGTAACAACCGCAGGTCAGAACGGGTGCGCCGCCAGGGACTTGAACCCCGAACCCGCAGATTAAGAGTCTGCTGCTCTGCCAATTGAGCTAGCGGCGCGTGTCGCGTGCTGTGCGTTGCGACGGGTCCGAATGTACCAGGCTCCGGCGGGGTCGGGGCCCACGGGTAGGCCCCGACCGGACCAACTTGGCCACATCGGCCTCAGGGCTTCTCGCAACCGACGCCGTCGTGATCGCTGTCGAGGCCGAACGGGTCCGGGGAAAGCACCCGGACCGGCCCGGTGACGTAGTTGGGGCCGTTCCCGGAACCGCCCGCGCAGTCGTAGTCGCCGATCCCGTCCTTCAGGCACACGTCCGGATAGGCCGGATCGCAGACGGCGAGAGGCGCGGCCGCCGCTGTGGTGGCCGTCGGCCGCGCGGGGGCCGCGGCGGCCCGTGCGGGTGTCCGCGCGGGCACGGTCGTGTGTGGCGCGGATCGTGGCGTCGAGATCGTGGCGGCGGGAG
>NZ_CEVIVC010000272.1:0-2696 GCF_982290645.1 Protofrankia sp. CiP1_Cm_nod4 | reverse complement strand
TCTGCACCCACCCGAAGCGACGACGCCCGGTCCGGCCGCTTCGCCAGATTCCCCGGCCTCGACTGTGACGACCGCCGCCTCGACTACCCGCACGCCGACGAGCTCGCGGACAGGCGCGAGAGCGCGGTCCACACGCACGCCGTGCCAGCAATCTGCCTTTAGTTCGCGCCAGTTCCTGGTACGCTCGACGCTATGACCGTCATGCCGTTCACCGATGCGCGCAACCGCCTGTCGGAGCTCATCGACGAGGTGGAGCGGACCCATGAGCGGGTGGAGATCACCCGTCATGGGCACGCCGTGGCGGTCCTCATCTCCCCCGATGACCTCGCGGCGCTGGAGGAGACACTGGATGTGCTGGCGAGCCGGGAGGCGATGCGGCAGCTCGCGGAGTCCCGAGACGCGGTCGAAGCCGGCGACGTGCTCGATGCCGAGGAGCTCACCGCGCTCATGGTGAAACGGGCGCGGAGCGCCGAGCGGCCTCGCGCGACATGAGTGAGACCGGCGAGCCGTTCAAACTTCTGATCACCGGCCCCGCGGCACGCGCTCTCGCCGGCAGACCGCCCGAGAAGATCGCGGCGGCCGTCCACGAGTTCATCACGACCACGCTCCTGAACAACCCCCACCGGCTCGGCAAACGCCTCCTGCTCCCACCGTACGAGGGCACCTGGTCCGCCCGGCGCGGCAGCTACCGGGTGTTGTACGAGATCGATGAGGAGAACCGTACCGTTACCGTAACCGCCGTCGAACATCGGTCCGACGCGTACCGCTCACGCTGACCGAGAGACCCGACGAGGATATTGGGACCCCTGCTGTCACATGCGCCCATTAAGTCCCCGGTTCGGAGGGCTGAGCGTCGTCGCTGCTCTCGGCTGGCCGTGCCGGCTCGATCGGCTGCCGGTGCGTTCAGTGGCCGGGGATGGCGCCGGTCGTGATGAGGACTCGGCGGTTTCGATGATGGTGGTCGGCACGTCGCGGGAGCTCGGAGTCAGCTCGGGCGCGCCGTACCACCACTTCACCGACCGTGCGGCGCTGTTCGCGGCGATTGTCGTCGACGGACACGACCTGCTGTTCACCCGGCTCGACGCCGCTCGGGCCGGCGGTTCCGACGCCGTCGCCGCGTTACGCGACCTGCTCGTGGCCTACGCCGGCTTCGCCGCCGACCATTCCGCGCACATGCGCGTGATGCTGCGCCCCGAACTCGCCGAGCCAGCCGCGCACCCGGAGGTGACGGCGGCAGGAGCACGTCCGATCGAGCTGCTACGGTCGACCGTCCTGGCCGCGCAGGACGAAGGCGCTGTTCCTCCCGGCGACCCGGAGCCCGTGCTGCACATGTTCTGGTCGCTGGCGATCGGCTATGTGACGCTGTGGCTCGACGGCCCCGTCGAGGCCCGCTGCACCGCTCTCGGCACGACCCCCGACGAGATGAGCCGCCGTGTCGCGTCGACCGTCGAGGAACTGCTGCGACGACCGCGAGCGTAATCCGGGCGCGAGGACACCTGCCATCGTGGGTCCGCTCATGGGAGACGGTGACACCCCGGCCATGGCCCCGCCGCGACAGCTTCACCGGACCGGGCGATCCGCTCCCCGTCTCACGCCGCACCATCGAGACCACCCACGGCAGCGCCACGGAAGGCATACCCGCAACGGATCAGTTACCTTGCATGGGGGTGTTTGCGCCGTTCCGTAGCCGCGGGGAAAAACACCGGCTCACGCCGGGTCCGGACAGGCGATGTGGAGGGGCGGGCGATCGCGTGGAGCTCCTGTCGGCCGCATGGGCCGTCACCGGCCTCGCCGAGCCGCACGTATCGCTGGCCGGCGGCACCGAAGGCGGGACGGAGAGCCGCTGGGGGTTGGGCATCGGGGGTGTTCTGCTCTTGGCCTGGGCCGTCGAGCAGCTCTGGCGCCTGCAACGCCGGCTCGTGAGCCGGCTGACCGGCCGTGTGGCCCAGGGCGTCGTCGTCGACGTCGACAGGAAGGAACACGGTGACGACGTGACCTTCTACCGGCCGAAGGTGGAGTACGTCACCCGCGACGGCACCCGCCACGTCGGTTGGGCCCGGTCGGCGACGGAACGCAACTACCGGGTAGGGCGGCGGGTACTCGTCCACCACGAGGCCGACCCGACGGTGTTCTCCATCGGATCGACCGGACGCGATGTGGGACGGTTCGTCTGGGCCGGGATGTGGGCCGCCGCCGGGATCTGCTGTCTCGTCACCGCGCTGTCCCCGTGACGCGGGACCGGGTCCGGACCGGAGACGTTCACGCTGCCCGGCCGCCCGGATCCCCTCGAAGGGTGACCACAAGGGGCAACCTGATGGACCTGACGTGTCACCGGAAGAACAGAACAATCTTGATTTAAGGCCCGGAAATCACCATCCACCCAATCGGATCAGATTGCTCTCCAGGAAGGCGGCCTCGTCGACATCCTGACCCGAAAATGGCCTCAGGGTGAAGGTGGCCCCGCCCCGCATCAGGCCTGCACAAGGGTGATGGTGCGGCCGGCGGGGCTTGTCGTGGTGGTGATGGCCGTGCGTTCGGTGATGTCGGGGCGGAGATGCGGCTGACCGGCAGGCCGAACAGCAGGACGAGCGCGCCAGCGGCGGGGCCTGTCCGGCCCCGGTCAACGACGGTCAAAGGGCGGCGGGAGCGGCCGGTGGCGGTCAGGATGCTGGTCCTGTGGGGGAAGCCGCCGCCCC
>NZ_CEVIVC010000271.1:0-2750 GCF_982290645.1 Protofrankia sp. CiP1_Cm_nod4 | reverse complement strand
TGTGAACGATCAGGTAATTCCCCAGGGGCTTTGCTCAAGTAATTCCCCAGGTGGCCCGTAATGTTGATGTTAGCTGGTGGTCGTGGTGGCCGGGGGGACGGCAGGGTTTCTTGGGCGTTTGTTGGGCCGGTAGCTGGGGCCGTTCATGACGACCTGGTGGGCGGCGTTGACGAGCCGGTCGAGCAGGGACTCGGCGACGACGGGGTTGGGGAACAGCGGGTACCAGTCGACGGGTGAGCGGTTCGAGGTGAGGAGCACCGATTTCCCTGAGCGTTCGCGGACGAGTTCGTAGAGGTCGTCGGCCTGGGTGGCGGTGAGTTCGCGCATGGCGAAGTCGTCGAGGACGAGGAGTGCTGGTCGGGCGAGTTCGGCGAGCCGACGGCTCCAGGTGCCGTCGGCGTGGCCGCCGGCGAGGTCGGCCAGGGTTCGGCTGAGGGTGGTGAAGCGGACGTCGGCGCCGCCGCGGACGGCCTGGTGGCCGAGTGCCTGGGCGATGTGGGTCTTCCCGACGCCGACGGGGCCGTAGAGGATCACGTGTTCGCCGGCGGTGAGCCAGCGCAGGGCGGCGAGGTCGCGGATCTGGGCGGCGGGCAGCTTGGGGTTGGCGGTGAAGTCGAACCCTTCGAGGGTGGCTTGTTCGGGGAAGCGGGCGCGGCGTAGCCGGCGGGTCATGGCGGTGGCGTCGCGGCGGGTGACTTCGTCGGTGCAGAGGACTTGGAGGAACTCGAGGTGGCCGAGCTGGCCGGCGGCGGCTTGGGCGAGGCGGGCGTCGAGGGTGTCGAGCATCCCGGACAGTTTCAGCGCGCGCAGGGTCTGCAGGAGGCCGTTGCGGTCGGTCACGGTGGGAGGGACGGTGGTCGTCATGGTGTCCTGCCTGTGGTCGGGGCGGCCTCGGGGACCGTGGGCGTGGCGGCGGCCGGGGCCGGGGGGACGACGGTTCGGATGGTCACGACGCCTGTCCCCGTTGGCCGGTGCTGGTCGTGGTGGCCGGGTCCTCGGCGCCTGCCGAGGCCGGGACGGCCAGGGGGATGACGTCGGCGAGCAGCTGGTCGGGGCCGTGCAGGAACGCCGCCGCTCCGGCGTCGCCGGCCGCCGGTGGGACGGGCTGGGTCTCGGTGCCGGCCGCGAGGATTCCTGTGACGGTGCGGTAGGACGGGTCGCCGGCCGCCGATGCCTTGGCGCAGGCGGCTTCCAGGCGGGTCGGGTCGTGCCGGTCGGCGAGGCCGACGACTCCTTGGGCGGCGCGCAGCCGGTAGAGGGCGTTCTCGGCGAGCAGCCCGCCGACGAGCTGCACGCAGGCGGGTCCGACCTTCTCGGCCTGGGCGCGGCACCAGGTCGGCGTGCGCATGTGGAAGGCGATCTTCTCGGGCGGGTAGTCGCCCAGGTCGGTCTGCTTGCCCCGCAGCTTGCGGGGGTGGGTCTTGACGAGCTGCCCGGCGACGAAGAACTGGACCATGGTCGCGGTGGAGCGGGCGTGGACGGTCTGCCCGAGGTAACGCCACGGCAGCGAGTAGAGGCTGTTCTCGACCCGGGCGTGGATGTCGGGGCCGACTTTCGCCGTCGACCAGCGGGCCGCGACGAACGGCGCCGGCGGCAGCGGTCGCAACGCGTCCTTCTCGACCGCGTCGAACACGGCCAGCGGGGCGGCGCCGTCCAACGGCCGGCACGCCCGTGCCCCGGCGACCTCGGTGCACCAGCGGACCGCCTCGTCCTGCATGTGCTCGAGCGAGGTGAACGTCCGGCCGCGCCAGAAACTGTCGCGGACGTAGGGCATCTGCCGTTCGACGTGCGGCTTGTCTTTCGGTTTGAACGCCCTGGCCGGGTCGAGGAGCACCCCGTAGTGCGCGGCGAGTTCGGCGAACGAGCGGTTCAGCTTCGGGTCGTAGAGGTCCGGCCGGTCGACCCCGGTCTTCAAATTGTCCGGGACGAGGCGGGCCGGGGCCCCGCCGAAGAAGGCGAACGCCCGCACGTGCGCGACGGTCCAGGCGTGCTGGTCCATGCTCAGCACCGGACGGACGAACAGGTGCCGGGAGGCGGCCAGCACGAGCACGAACGCCCACACCGTCCGCCGAGCCCCCGACGTCGGGTCGGTCCAGGTCCCCAGCCGGCCGTAGTCGACCTCGCCGACCTCGCCCGGCGTCGCCGGTACCAGCGCGCGGACCGTGACCTGGGAGCGGCGGGCCTCCTCGGTCACGTTCGCCCGCACGTACCGGCGCAGGCTCGCGACCGACACCGCCAGGCCGTGCTCGCAGACGAGCCGCTGGTGCACCGTCGACACGGTCACCCCGGCCTTCAGCTGGGCGGCGACGTAGTCGTGGTGCTTGGCGATCTCCGGCCAGGTCACCTGCCGCAACTTCGTGTCGGTCAGCTCGGGGAACCACTCCCGTGCCCGTGCCGTCCACTCCGCCTCGGCCAGCGGCGGGCCGCCCGGGACCAGCCCCGCCGCTTCCGCCGGGCCCACGTACTTACGGATCGTCTTGCGGTCCACGCCCAGGCTCGCCGCGATCTCGTTCTTCGACCGGCCGGCGTGCCAGTGGACCAGGATCTCCACGATGTCGATCACTACGAAGGTTCTCCTCGCCATCGGCTCCCCCCGCCTGACCTGCGCAGACGAGGAGCAACTGTGCTCGAACGGGAGGACCGCCCCAAGCCCGACACGCACCCCGTCCCCACGGGGAATTACGTGATCGAGGTGGGGAATTACGTGACCGTCAGCCCCTCACAACTGGGGAATTTCGTGACCGTCCACA
>NZ_CEVIVC010000270.1:0-2758 GCF_982290645.1 Protofrankia sp. CiP1_Cm_nod4 | reverse complement strand
AACCATATGGGATAGGCGACAGGGCCCGTCATCTGTCTGATCAGTTTCAGATCACCGTCAGGTCAGACGCCATTTGCGTAGTCGAGCGACCAGCGGATGAGTCGAGACAAGATCATCACCCTGATCGAAACCCGTAACTGGTCAGGTACCGATTTGATCTTGGGTTAGCTGGTTGCGGGCATCCAGGGGCGGCCCTCGGCGAGGTGGACGAGGGCGTCGAACAAGGGGATGCCGTGTTTGGTGGCGGTGGACAGGTAGCTTCGGATCGCGCAGAACTGGCGGGCGCCGGTGAGGGTGCGTAGACACCCGGATACTTTCTGCCGCAGTTTGATCATGCGGATGTCGCGTTCCGAGCCGTTGTTGTCCGCGGGTATCCGCGGGTTACTGGTGAAGCGCAGGTAGTCGGCTTCGCGGTCGACGAGCCGGCAGGCCAGCGCGTGGCGGGCGGCCATGAGCTTCGTGCCGCGGGGCGAGGTCTGGGTGATCCCGATGTGGGCGGCGTGGCGCAGCAGCCGGGTGTGGGTCGCCAGGTCGGTCGGGTCGACCGTGGTGCCGGTGGCGGCGGCGTCGACGGTGAGCCGGTGCAGCGCGAGGAGAGCATCGGCGGCCTGGGTGGCCCAGCACCAGCTGCCGGCCGGGGCGGCGTCGACGATCCCCTGCAGCTCACGCAGCACGTGGGCGACACACAGCTGGTGGGTGGCGTCGGTGTAGGTGTCATACGGCGCCCAGGCGTCGTGGATCACGATCCCGGCGAAGCCGGAGAGCACCCCGAGGGCGTCGATCCCCGCGGTTCCGCGTTTCGGATGGCAGTCGATCAGCGTGTACCGGTCGGTGCGAGCGACGTGCACCCAGTGCAGTTTCCCGGCGACCCGTAGCCCGGTCTCATCGGCGCCGACGACCTCGGCGTCGGCGAGGCACTGGCGGACCGTGGCGAGGAAGCCATCCAGGCCCGTGGCGGCACGGGCGGTCATCGCACCGACCGTGCCCGCCGAGATCGGGATCCCGACCAGCTCGGCCAGCGCGGTCGCGGTTCGTTCCTTCGACAGGAACTGACCGGAATAGAGGTAGACCGCCGCCGCGCTCACCCGGGGCCCGTACTGGACCGGGGCATCCACCCCGTCCGGCGCGGTCGCCTTCGTGCGTGTCCCGCAGCCGCATTCCCGCTCGACCAGCTCATGTTCGATCACATGCGGGCGTAGTTCGGGCAGGTCGAACACCTGCCGGCGTTCGGTCCGGGCCACCGGCCGGCCCGCCAGCGACGCCCCGCAGCCCCCACACGGCCCCGGTTCGTGCCGCAGCCGCACGTCGGGATCGTCCACCATCCGCAGCGTCGATCCGGGATGCCCGCCCTGCCCACCAGGGCGCCGGCCGGACTTCTTCCGCAATGACTTCGGGGGCGGTTTCGCCAGCCCGTCCGAACTCGGTGGCTTCGCCGAGTTCCGC
The DNA here is from genome assembly GCF_982290645.1 of Protofrankia sp. CiP1_Cm_nod4. NCBI lineage: Bacteria > Bacillati > Actinomycetota > Actinomycetes > Frankiales > Frankiaceae > Protofrankia > Protofrankia sp. CiP1_Cm_nod4. The sequence goes on along the minus strand of NZ_CEVIVC010000270.1, from coordinate 1,315 downwards.
GACGTCTTGCCGACCTGGGCCTCCAACTCGGCGATCCGCGCCCGGGCCTGTTCCAACTCGGCCCGCAACTGCGCGATCAGTGCCGCCTGCTCCACCACCAGCGCCGCGAGCTCGTCATACGACGGCACCGACGGTGCGGGCGGATCACCGGACACACCTGGACCCTACGGTCCGATCAACCACGCGGCGCCAACGCTCCTGGGCTGCCAGGTCATCGAAGAGTCCCAGCCTGCCATGAAACCAAAAACAAACGATCTACGAGACCTGACCAGTTACCGAAACCCTTGGTGACATGACAACCGCTCTTGCCGAGACCGACTTGCCAGACAAGACCAAGGTATACTGTTACTTCAGCCATATGATACCATTCCAAGCCATGATCGAAGCGGGGACGGAAACAGCGGAGACCGGATCGGATGGGCGGCGGTACTGGATCTGGGTTACCGGGCCCGACTACTACCTGGATGAGAACGGCACCGATCGTCCAGAGCTCGACCCGACCCGGGGGTCCGCTCCGGACGACTGGTGGACATGCCACAAAGAGACCCGCGAAGAGGACCTCATCCTGCTCTACCGGTCTCAGATCAAGAAAGACATCGCCTATCTAATTGAGGCCAGGTCAGACGCCTACGCGCTCCGCAACGGCGACGTGGCCGCGGACCTGGGGTGGGACGTCGCCTGTGACTATGAGGTGATCGAAAAGTTCCGCAGGCCGCTACAGCTCGCCGACATGCGAAGCGATCCGGTCCTGGCCAACTGGGGTCCGCTGCGGGCGAACCTCCGTCGCCGGGCCTATGAAATCCCCCGGCCTATCTGGGCTCACCTCCTCGGTCGTCTCAGCCCCGACCACACGGCGACGGACCGCCTCCGGGAAAAGGCCACGCGACGGTACCTTCTGGAACGCGACATCGAGAACTACCTTGCCGGGCACATGGAGCTCTTCTCTCGCTACGGTCTGCATGTGGACCTTCATGCCCGGCAGTACGTCTGTTACAACGGCGGCCGCGCCGATCTCATCTGCTTCGAGCGCAGCAAGAAGCGCTTTATCGCGATAGAGCTGAAGAAGGGGGCCGTGGACCGCAACGCGGTCGGCCAGGTGCTCAGCTATCGAGCGAGTTTGGAGGACGAATTCACCTCCTATCGGCAGCCGCTCGGAATCCTGATCGGAGACAGCATCAAGAAAGATGCCGCAGCCATGGTGAATCGGGACAGTCGGCTGTCGTTCATCCCGTTGGACGAGCTGCTGTCGAACTGAGAGACTTTCACCGAGAATGACCTCCCCGATAGGGCTGTTAGAGGGTGGGCGGGGTCAAAC
>NZ_CEVIVC010000269.1:0-2771 GCF_982290645.1 Protofrankia sp. CiP1_Cm_nod4 | reverse complement strand
GGAAGCCGCGCGTGCCGCCGGTCGGTGACCACCGTGTCCGCGGCCGGGGCCGTCGGGTCGTGGTCGCGGCGCGGCTCACCGTCCCAGCCGAACATGGGCGCCGGCCCGACCCCGCGCAGCAGCCGGGACACCGCCCGCACCCACAGGTGCGTCTCGACGCCGACCAGCGGCCGGGTCCCGGAACCGGGCCCGCCCGTGCCGTCGGGCCCGCCGGGGACGCGGGCGGTCGACAGCAGCGCGACGAACCGGGCGAGCGCCGCCGCGGCCAGTTCGGAGCCGGTCGCCAGCGCCTGCCCCCAGCTGTAGGCGCCGCGGCGCGGCAGCAGCTCGAGGATCTCCTCGGCGGTCCTGGGCTGGTCACCGAGGATCTCCAGCACGGCCGCGGTCAGGATGTGCCGGCTCAGCGCCCTGCCGAGATGGAGCGGGTCGAGGTTGTCGTCACCGAGCACGGCCGTGGCGATCCGGCCCATCGCGGACGGGTCCCGCCCCGGGTCGGCGATCGCCGCGAGCACCGCCGGCTCGGGCACCGGCAGACCGTAGTCGATCCCCGTGACGATCTCGCTGGTGCTCCGGCGGGCCTCCCCCACCACGGCGCCGTCGTCGAAGACGGTGCCGAAGACCTGCTCGGCGACCGCGCGGAGAGCCCGGCCTCCGTCGATGCCGCTGCCCTCCCCCAGGGTCGCGGAGGTGGCCACCGGGCAGATCGCCCCCAGCGGGCGGCCCGGCTCGGCCCGGCCGGTCGCCGCGGCCAGCCGGCGCAGCAGCATGGCCACGTCGGTGCCCTGGGCGCCGTCGTAGGTGTGGAACTCGTCGAGGACGACGTAGGCCAGGTCGGCGCCGTCCCACAGCGGCAGGTCGTCGGCGCGCTGCAACAGCAGGTCGAGCATCTTGTAGTTGGTGACGAGGATGTCCGGCGGGGTGCGGCGCATCTCCGAGCGCTTCGTCAGCACCCGCGAGTAGCTGACCTCCGGGACGTCCCCGATGTACAGGCCGGCGGTCACGTCGGCGAGGCCGGCCTGCTCCAGGTAGTCGTTGATGCGCAGCGTCTGGTCGGTGGCCAGTGCGTTCATCGGGTACAGCAGCAGCGCCTTCACCCCGGTGCGGCCCGCCCTGCGGGCCCGCTGGCAGTGGTCGAGGACGGGGATCAGGAACGACTCGGTCTTGCCGGAGCCGGTACCGGTGGTCACCAGCGTCGGCCGGGCCGGGCCGCGCAGCGTGCTCAGCCGCTCGAACGCCTTCGCCTGGTGCTCGTACGGGGTGAACTCCGCCGGCACCCATTCCAGGTGCCGGCGCCAGCCGGCGGCGGCCGGCCGGAACGGGGTACGGATCCGCAGGTAGGGGCCGCGGAAGATGCCGTGCTCGGGATGGTTGAGAAAGGTCGCCAGCGCCTCGCGCTCCCGCGCGTCGGCGAGCGCGAACGTGGTGGTCAGATACTGGGTGAGGTTCGCCCGCAGCCCCTCGGCGGCCAGCGTCGGCCTCACGGCTCCCGCCCCGCGTCCTTCGCCGCCCGCAGCCGGGCACTGAACACCGCGTGCGCCTGCCGCATCTCGCCTTCACGATCCGCCTTGTAGAACGGCGCCGAATACCCCTCCGGCGCCACCCCCTCCGGATCCGCCAGATGCCGCATCAACTGAAGGTAGTGCTCCTTCGTCTGCCCGAAACCGAAGGCGTACGGGTCGGCGGCGATCCGGCGGCCGGCGGCATCGAACCACATCTCCGCCTCGCGGTCGGACAGGATCGGGTAACGCGAACGGTAGATCGCCACCAGCTCCTCGGCCTCGATACCGAGCCACACCGAGACCAGGGCGTCGATCTCGACGAGCGCCGCGCGACGCTCGTACTCGGTCCGCAGGGGCGTCGCCCGCTCCCAGGTCGGCCGGACGTCAGCCAGCGGTGCCACCCGAGGCCAGGCAACCACCCAGCCTTCGCCGTCGGCCCAGGCGGGATCATACAACTCGGCCCACAGATCCGCATAGGCGTTTGTCAGACAGTTGAGCCGCAACGTCCGCAGCAGCAACGCCGACGCGAGAGGACTGTTACCGTCGACAGCAGGCATTGAACTAGCCTCTGCAACACGCAGATGCGAGCGACCCATAATTCGTAGTAGGTAGTCGAGAGGTAACGATGCCCAGAAGCCAGCAACTAACACAGTATCACGATTTTCGCATAATGCAAGCGTATTAACAGCATCGACGTGCGCAGGCCCCGGCGGAATAAGGGCCGCAAATAGAGAACGCTCCGTGCTTTTAGGGTCAATCATTACCCTCCAAGCCAGCCGATAATACTCGACGTAACGTCGACCGCCCCAGATATCCTGAGCAGAATAGTAAGCCTCTTGACCGCAAGCACGAGTGTACGTAGTGCGGGGAACTGCAGCGCCTGGCAGGGTAGGCAGATTCCAGAATCCCCAGTCTTTACCGTTTACAAACGGATCATTTGGCTGCTTCGCAAACGGAGTAGAAATCCCAAAATGAGTACCTTGCAGAATGACTTCATCAAGCGATACCGGACTGCCGACGCAAAAACGAATCAAACCTTTGTCTTTAGCTGTCTTCTCGTTATATCCAGAGCTCGAACGCCATGCAGACTCACCAAGCCGCGCCCCAAATTCGATCAAAGCAGTGATGGCGCCTTGCTCATAAGTCGTTATAGGGTATAGTAGTGGACTTTCGCCCGCCAACCCTTCGGCTTTCCCTTGTAGCCGCCGCCACTCAGTAAGACGTGCTTCGTTCACCCTAATTACTCGCGACAAATGCGGACGAAGATCCCAC
>NZ_CEVIVC010000268.1:0-2824 GCF_982290645.1 Protofrankia sp. CiP1_Cm_nod4 | reverse complement strand
TATCCAACGTGACCTGCACACGTTAGAGCACCGGTCAAGTAACGCGGATCCCATCCACGACCATCCACACAGATCATGATTCAGGCGACTTTGTCGCCATGTACGCTTTTTGGCCGCAAAAGCGTACACAACGACAAACTCACGCCGATCTTCTCCGGTGACCGGCGTCCATCGAAGCGTGCCGCCGTTCGCGGGATACGTGGGGATACGTATGGTTACCTGACCGGCGCTCCAGGACGGATGTTCGATCGCGCGGCAGCCGGCCAATCAGCCCTCCCGGCCGCCGCGGTGTGAGGTTCAGTCCATCGTCTCCGGCGACACCCGCCGGAGACGCTTCTCCTCGACCGTACGGCTCGCGGTCATCGTCCTTTGAGGTCGAGAACGTAGTCCAGGACCTCCCAGGTGTTCGCGCCGACGGTGCCACCGATCTCGGGCACCTTGAAGAAATCCTGGAAGTCGCGGACGGCCTGTTCTGTCAACGGACCGAAATCCCCGTCCGGAGCCAGCCGGTCGGGATGCTCTCCTTCCCGGCCGCTCACGATGTTCAGTGCGTTCTGCAGGGTCTGGACGGGGTTCATGGGATCCGGGAACGCGCCGGTGGGAGCATGGTCCTTCGCACCCCTGGCCAGCTTCGGGTAACGGATGAACCTGTTTCCGGCCGGGAACAGGTCGGTGAAGTCCACCCCCAGCCAGACCACCTTGTCGTCCACGCCGTACGTCCTGCTGACAACCTCGTCCTGGTTGCCGACGTTCCCCTCGACCGTCGTTATCGTCCGGCCGGACCGTTCGATGCACCAGCCGGCATGCGTCTTCACGGGGATCGACCCGGTCCGCGTCAGGGTCCAGTCGAAGGCCACCATCATGCCCGGCTGAATCGCGTCCGGCGTCCGTTTCCTCCCGTTTCTGGACGCCCAGACGGCCAGATCGACGACCCCGGCAGTCTTGTACGGGAGGGTCACGCCAGCATAGCCGGCCACCACGTAGCAGAACATGATGCACCAGGGCTGGCCGTCCGCACCGAATTCACGGCCGTACTTGGTGAAGTTGTTGCGTCCGCTGGGCCGATAGATGGCTTCCTCGTGCCGGCAGACGTCGATAAGATCCTGTAAGGTGGCCATGCGGACGTCTCCTTCCGGGATACACACCGGCGGACGAGCCCTCGGCCCGGACGCCGTACCCGGGAGCAAGCGCCGGGAAGAAACCCGGATGCCGATGAGGTCCGCCGCATCGGAGCGTAGCCCGTCAGATCGGGCCGTCCCGCCGGTGACGGAAGGCCGCCATTATCTTGACAACCTGCCAGGCAGGTGCACGAACGCCGTCCGGACAATTCCCATATCCGCACGGCGGACGACCGGGCGGATATGGGAATCGCATACGTTCCACATATCTTCTCCTCGCCTGCCCCGCGGGGCACCGCGGCCATGCCACCCGGCCCCGCTCTCCTGTCGCGTCGCCTTCACCATGTCACCGTCACGTCACCGTCACGTCACCGTCACTGCCACGCTGTCGCGGGCATGCCGGCACCCTGGACAGGCCATATCGCCCCGCCGACCGCCTACCGCCGACCCGCCGTCACGACACGAACGACAACCGACGGCAGGAGACAGCGACCGGCCACAGCAGGACGGCCACGGGAGGAATTGTGAACAACAGGCATGATGCGTCGATGAGCGGCCAACTCACCGGCGCGATCGCGCTACCCGACGGAACCATGGTGCGCGGCCGCGGCCGGCGCGAGCCCCTGCCGTCCGGGCCGCTGCCCACCTACGGCCTCTATCTCGCGTCGCGCCACCGGCTCCCCCGGCCCCACGGGCCCCGCTGGCATCCCGGCTGGCCCGCGGGCTGGATCGACTGGCCTGACTTCCGCGCCCCTCGGGACGACGGGACGGCCGCCGCCATGATCTGCCACGCCTACCTGCTCGCCCACGGCGGGCAACGGGTCGAGGTCGCCTGCGGCGGCGGCACCGGCCGCACCGGAACCGTCCTTGCCTGCATGGCCGTCCTCGCCGGCCACCCCGCCGCCGATGCCGTCGGTTGGGCCCGGCGGCACTACCGGCCGCGGGCGGTCGAAACCCCCGGCCAGCGACGCTGGATCCGATGGTTCGCCGCCCACCACCCCGAGATCCAGACCAGCCGGGATCCCGGCGGGAACCGGTAGCGTCGCCGACACCGCGGATGGCCGGACGCCTTACGCCGTCCGCGCCGTCCGTTCCTCAGCCAGCTCCCGAAACGATCTACGAAGCCCCGCGCGCGATGGCCACCACATTGTCGGACGGTGGCCCGCGGCGGGATCGTCGTCGGCCCGGCATTCCTGCCAGCACGCTCGTCAGCCCGAGCGCGGCTACCGACACCCGCCCGCCGGGCACCGCCAGCGGGGTCGCCGCGACGAAGCCGTTCCGTTCACAGGTGGAATTTCCGCAGGCCAGCCGGTTCTTGCGCCACGTCACCCGCATCGGGGCCACAACCAGATGGCGCACCGTGTGCCCGACGCTCTCCTTCACCCGGCCCGACGGCGCCCCGCAGTCCGGGCAGCACTCCGCCACCCCCGGCGCGGTCGACACGTGCACCGAGAACGAGCCGTCCGCTTCCTGTTCCACCTGCTCGATCTCGAAGCCGGACAGTCCCAGCAACCCGGCCGACCCACGACCCGTACTCTCGAATACGGCGCACCCGCATCCTGGCGATCAAGTCCCTCAGCAAGACACGACCTTCCCAGACGGGCGGATGTGTCCCTTTTCTCGAACCTCAATACAGTCGCACACTGTCACCACGGCCGGTCACTGAACGTTGACGCTCAAACACAGCCTCCAGTCAGCTGCGTAGA
>NZ_CEVIVC010000267.1:1836-2991 GCF_982290645.1 Protofrankia sp. CiP1_Cm_nod4 | reverse complement strand
GGCGGGCGGCGGGCGGTGATGATCGGCGTCATCCGGCCGTGAGAGGCTGGCGTGGATCGGGGCGCCGAGGCCGCCGATCCCGATCTCTTACGAAGGGGGACGTACGACACATGTCGACGCTGCTGGTCACCGGGGCCGCCGGGTTCATCGGGTCGAACTTCGTCCGCTACTGGCGTGAACGGCACCCCCGGGACCAGGTGGTCGCGCTGGACGCGCTGACCTACGCCGGCTGCCGGGACAACCTCGCCGACGTGCTGGCGGAGATCACGTTCGTGCACGGGGACATCCGCGACCGCGAGCTCGTCGAGTCGCTGCTACGGGAGCACACGGTCGACGTGGTGGTCAACTTCGCCGCCGAGTCGCACAACAGCCTGGCGATCATCCGTCCCGGCGACTTCTTCTCCACCAACGTCATCGGCACCCAGACGCTGCTGGAGGCGGCCCGCACGGTCGGCGTGGCGCGCTTCCACCAGATCTCGACCTGCGAGGTCTACGGTGACATGGACCTCGACGACCCCGGCGCGTTCACCGAGGACTCCCCGTATCTGCCGCGGACGCCGTACAACGCGGCCAAGGCCGGCGGCGACCACGCGGTGCGCGCCTACGGCCTGACCTACGACCTGCCGGTGACGATCACGAACTGCTCGAACAACTACGGGCCGTACCAGTTCCCGGAGAAGGTCATCCCGCTGTTCGTCACCCGGGCCCTGCAGGGCGAGAACCTGCCCCTGTACGCGTCGGTGCGCAACCGCCGGGAGTGGCTGCACGTCGCCGACCACTGCCGGGCGATCGAGGCGGTGCTGGAGCGCGGCCGGCTCGGCGAGACCTACCACGTCGGCAGCGGTGTCGAGGCCGACATCGAGACCATCGCCAACACCATCCTCGCCGAGCTGGGCCTGCCGGAGTCGCTGAAGACGATCGTGCCGGACCGCCCGTCCCACGACCGGCGTTACCTGCTCGACTCCACCAGGCTGCGCACCGAGCTCGGCTGGGCGCCCGAGATCGGCTTCGCCGACGGGATGCGGGAAACCGTCGCCTGGTACCGCGACAACGAGGCGTGGTGGCGTCCGCTGATCGGCCGCTCCCCCGTCTCGGAGACCGCCTGGCGCTGACCCGCCCACGGCTCGCCCCGGGCCGGCCGCGGAGGGGCCGGGC
>NZ_CEVIVC010000267.1:0-1688 GCF_982290645.1 Protofrankia sp. CiP1_Cm_nod4 | reverse complement strand
GCGTGACCGGCCCGCAGCGCGAACAGGGTCGCCGCCAGCGGGCGGCCCACTGCCCGGAACGGGCGGGGCGCCAGGTCGAAGGCGGTGCCGGCCCGGTCGAGCGCGGATTCCACGTCACCGCGGCGGGCGTCGGCGGCGGCCAGATGGGCGAGCGCGACCGCGACGAACCCCGGACGGTTCATCGCCGTCAGCGCGGGCAGGGCGACGTCGGCGTAGTCCGTGGCGGCGCTGTGGTCACCGGCCGCCGCGGCGGCGATCACCCCGTGGTAGGCGACCTCCACCGGGTGGACGGCACCGGGATCCTCCCCGCCGGGGGTCCCCCGCTGCTCGGCCGGCAGCGCGAACGCCTGGCCGATCGCCCGGTCGGCGATCCTGGCCACCTCGTCGGGACGCCCACCGGGCAGGACCGCCATCGCCCGCGCCTGCAACGCGAGCGCGGCAATGGCCACCGGGGTGCCGTCGGCCCGGCGCTGGCCATCCATGGCAAGCCGCAACGCCGACTCCGGATGCTCCTCGTACAGCTCGATCATTCCGGCGATCTTCCGGGCGTAGCCGACGGCTAACGCGTCGCCGGCGGACCGGCCGTGCCGGTAGGCGGCCTCGGCGAGCCGCCGGGCCTGGTCGATCCGGTCGGTGTTGAACAGCGCGTCGGCGCGCAGCGCCTCGACATGGGCCAGGGTGGCACCGGCGGCCCGGCGCTGCGCCGGGGCCACCCGGCGCTCGGAGAGGCGGACGACCTCCGCGTAGAGGGCGTCCAGCCGCGGCAGGGATTCGGTCAGCGGAATGTCCTCGTACTCGCAGACCAGTACTCGGAAGCGCGTGTCGACGTCCGCCAGCTCGTCGACGAAGGGCGACATCGTCACTGCGCCGCCAGCGGCGAGAGTGGCCAGAACGGCGAGCTGACGTCGGCTCGGGGCCCCTGTATCCACCGTGATGACCTCCCTGACCTGGGCTTCTGGCCAGTGTCGGGCCATCGTCTCTGATCGTGCTGTTGATTGAGCATGCTTACTCCCCGTGTCGCTACGATCTGTACATATAACCGTAGCGACACGAGACGCTTGCGGTAAGTAAACAGGAAGGCATGTCTCGGGCCAGGTGTGTTCTCCGTCCCGTCCCGATGCGCTCTCCCCGGCGCGCCTCCCCCCGGCGTGGCGGTCCTCAGGGGCGGGCTGGCGCGCTCGCCCGAGAACGCAGCACAAGGGAGCCCACGAACAGACCAACGCTGATCGCGAGCTGCGCGAACCACCAGGCCGCCACATCGTGATGGCCCGAGGCCGGGCACAGCGCCGAGAGCGCCACAAGCCCGGCGCCCGCGTAGGTCGCCGCCCCGAGCCCCCAGCGGCGGCCGGCAAGCAGTGCGACGAAGGCCACGAACAGCAGCACCAGGGTGACGTCACCGATGGCCCCGATCAGGACCGGCGTCCGCTCCACCGCCTGCGGGCCATCGGGAACCGGCTCGATCATCGTGGCGACGACGGTCCCGACGGCGAGAACGACAGCCCACCAACGCAGCACAGCCGGCCGGACAGCACCGGCGGCAGCCGGCCCCACCCGCGGCCTCGACCCCGCCGGCACCGACAAGGGGGACGAGCGCAGGGCATCCGGACGCCCCTGCCAGCCCTCGGCTTCCCGCCCGGCCAGCCGCACACCCCCACCAGCCCCGCCGCTCCCGCCGGCCTCACCCGCTC
>NZ_CEVIVC010000266.1:1213-3135 GCF_982290645.1 Protofrankia sp. CiP1_Cm_nod4 | reverse complement strand
TTTCCCGGGACAGCGCGCAGTTGCCGTTGACGTCGGCGGTGTCAGCGAACCGGTACACCTACGCCAACGCCAACCCGCTGACGTACAGCGACCCCAGTGGTCATAACGCTGCTGTTATAGGCGGGGAGGTTGGGTGTGCGGTTGGTGGGCTGTTCGGGTGCGTGGTTGGTCTTGTAGCTGGTGCGGTTGTCACGGCGGCTGTGGCGTACGCGGCCGATCGGGCTATTGATCATGTTTTGGATCGGGGTGATTCACGGGGGGCATCGGTGCCGGCTGCTGTTCCGGCGGTGTCGTCGGTGTCGAGGCCGTGGGTGGATGGCTGGTCGGCGGGGGCTTCCCTGAGTGTGGCTCCGGCGCTGCCTGGGGGTGGGAGTCTGCCAGTTGGTGGCGGCTCATCGGGTGGGAGCACGGGTAAGTCGGGCGGGACTAGTGTCCTGAGTCTTAGATTTCTATTCTGATCGTATACTGGGTTATGCCTGGTCCGAGTGCCGTGCCGATCGAGCTGTCCACCGTGGAACGGGAGGTGCTGGAGGGCTGGACGCGGCGGCGTAAGACCGCGCAGGCGCTGGCGCAGCGTTCCCGGATCGTGCTGGCGTGCGCCGCTGGGGCGACGAACGCGCAGGTCGCGGCGGATCTCGGGGTCAGCCGGGTCACGGTGGCGAAGTGGCGGGACCGGTTCGCGGCTGACCGGTTGGAGGGGCTGTCGGACGAGCCGCGGCCGGGCCGGCCGCGCACCGTGTCCGACGTGAAGGTCGACGAGGTCATCACCAGGACGCTGGAGGAGAAACCGGCCAACGGCGACACCCACTGGTCGAGCCGGTCGATGGCCCGGGCATCGGGACTGTCGCAGTCGACGGTCTCGCGGATGTGGCGGGCGTTCGGGCTCAAACCGCACCTGGTCGAGACGTGGAAGCTCTCGACCGACCCGCAGTTCGTGGAGAAGGTCCGGGATGTCGTCGGCGTCTACCTCGACCCTCCCGAGAAAGCGATCGTGCTGTGCGTCGACGAGAAGTCGCAGATCCAGGCCCTGGACCGCACCGCGCCGGTCCTGCCGCTGATGCCGGGCACGCCGGAGCGGATGACCCACGACTACGTCCGCAACGGCACCACCAGCCTGTTCGCCGCGCTCGACCCGACGTCCGGGGCGGTGATCGCCCAGCACTACCGGCGCCACCGCGCCCAGGAGTTCTTGCGGTTCCTCAAACTGATCGACGCCTCGGTACCGACCAGCTACGACCTGCACCTGATCCTGGACAACTACGCCACCCACAAGACCCCGGCAGTGAAGAAGTGGCTGCTGCGCCACCCCAGGTTCCACCTGCACTTCACCCCCACCTCGTCCTCGTGGATGAACCTCGTCGAACGCTGGTTCGCCGAGCTGACCACCCGCAAGCTGCGCCGTTCGACGCACCGCTCCGTCGTCGAACTCGAAGCCGACATCCGCAAGTGGACCAACGCCTGGAACAAGGACCCGAAGCCGTTCATCTGGACCAAGACCGCCGACCAAATCCTCAAGACCCTCGCCGCCTACTGCGAACGAATTAACGACTCGGGACACTAGCGGGCGGGCTGTTCCGAAGACACGGGCGAAGCCGCCGCAGGTGAGGCCGGAGCCGCGGTCGCCGATTCCGGCGATTCTGGCGCCGGCGCCGGCACCGTTGCCGCCGGTGGGGGTGGTGTGGTCGTCGGCGTCGGCTATCGCCTCCCAGGCGGGCTGGTCGCCGCAGGGTGGGCCGTTCACTGTGCCGGCGTGTGCGTCGGGGAGCTGCGCGGATGGGCTGTCGGCGGCTGCTCGTGCGGGGGACGCCGGGCCGGGGATAACCGATTTCGCGGAGGCCAACTGCGCCGCCTCCGGGGGTGCGCAGCCGCTGGCGGGGGCGTGTATGCCGCCGCTGCCGGTGTTCCCCGCGGATCCGGCGGAA
>NZ_CEVIVC010000266.1:0-924 GCF_982290645.1 Protofrankia sp. CiP1_Cm_nod4 | reverse complement strand
TCCCTCACCCTGATCTTCCCGGGTCTCGCCGCGGATGCCCTGACCACGGTCTTCCCCGCGGACGAGCGGGAACTGACTTCTCTGATCTTCCCGGGTCTCGACCCGAAGACCCTGACCCTGATCTTCCCGGCGTTGGACGGCCTGAACATCCCCACCATCGCTCTTGCTGAAGGTTCTGTACCGAGTGGCCAGCAAGGGTCTGGCATTAGCGAGATTCTCAAGGGGCTCGATAAGGGAGATCAGTCAAGCGTTCGTACGGTTGGCTCGGAGGCTGAATTGCGATCACTTTATGACGAGCTGGCCCGAGGCGGGACTCCTGTAGAGTGGGGAAGTTACAAGGGTACGGCCGTACGTCATGCTGACGGGACGACAGTTGCCATCCGTTCGGATTCGAGGAGTGGAGGCTCGGCGATCGACATCCGCCTGCCGAACGGTGCTAAAAGAAAGGTCCATGTTCGATGAGTACATGGGACGATCGCACACTCATTGAGGATATTCTTGCGAACGGAGTCGATGACTGGGTCTACGCGGCATGGCTATACCAGATTGCGCAACGAAGTGCTCTGGTGGAGCCCAGGGATCTGCGTGCGCTTTCAATCGGTCTGATAGCCGAGGTGCTCACGTCTGGTCTGATGGTTGCCGGTGAATATGATGGTTCTGGTTTCCGTCAGTGGGAGTGCTCGACGGGGGAGGCGATAGTTCGAATCACGCAGGACTGGCTTGCGTGGGGGGACGAGGATCTTACTCCTGGAGCGGTTGTATGGCTGGATGTGACGCCTGCCGGTCAAGCAATAGGTGAGGCGGTCCTCGCTCGAGAGAAATGAACCGCATACAGGGAGGCGTTCGTAAACAGTAACTAAGCCTGGATGCACCGTCGTATGTGCCTGTCTGGCGCCCGGTTTGAACGCGAAAGTGTCCTTTGAG
>NZ_CEVIVC010000265.1:2417-3978 GCF_982290645.1 Protofrankia sp. CiP1_Cm_nod4 | reverse complement strand
GGACGAGGTCGAGCAGGATCTGTTCAGCGGCGCCCTTCCAGGAGGTGAGGCTGTTGACAAGCTCCCCGAGGGCGAGCGCGACGACAGCCTGGTTGAGGAACAGCACGCTCGCCGCCGGGTTGGCCGCTGACACCGGGTCGGCTGGTGATCCCGCTGATTCCCCTGATGCGGATGCCGGGCGGACGGTCCGGCCGGGCCGGGCAGCCCGGTCGGTGTTGTCGTAACCGGCGGCGCGGCGGGCGGCGCGGACGGACGGGTCCTGCTCGCGGGCGGCCAGCGTCGGGTCGTAGCCGTCCTGGCAGCGCAGGCACGGCCCGTCCGGTCGGATGACGGCGACCCGGCCGCCGGCCTCCAGGGTGCCTTCGCCTTCGGGCCCGCCGCGGCTGAGTTCCACGCCGATGTCGAGGTAGAGCCGTCCGTACTGGACGGCGAGCCGGTTGATCGCCCATCGCGGCGCGTGGCTGTCGACGGCGCCGATCAGGACGTCGGTGTGGCTGAGCGCGTGCCAGACGGCCGGGTCGAGGACACTGCCGCGGATCGTCGTCACGGGAAGGCCGGGGCTGATCGTCCGTGCCAGGCGGGCGGCCACGTCCACCTTGGGGGTGGCCTGCCGGGCGTCCGCGGGAGTGGCGCCGACGAGCCGGGCCAGGCTGGAGGTCTCCACCTGGTCCGGGTCCACGAGCAGGAGGGCTCCGGCACCGAGGTGGGCCAGGCCCTGGACGACGAGGGATCCGGCCCCGCCCACCCCGACGACACCCACGGTCAGCCGGCCGAGCCGGTGCTGCGTGCCGGAGCCGAACGCCCTGATCTGCCGGTCGTAACGATCACAGCGGTCGTCCTGGCCGTGCCGATCATGCTGGGTGGGGGCGGGGCGCGGCCGGGTCATGGCCGGGCTCCCGCGCTCGCGCCGCGGTGGGGAAGCGGCTGGTCCGCGGCGGCGCCCGCGGCGACGGGTGGTTCGCCGGGGAGCGCTCCCGCGCCGGGCACGTCCGCGGCTGTGGGCGCAACGGCCGGCGCGGCGGATGGCGGGACGGAGGGAAAGTCCAGCGGCGCGAGACGGCCGGTGTCAGGGTCGAACCACAGGCCGTCGACACCGGTGTGGGTGAGCAGGAGGGACGCGGCGGCCACCGGCGGCCGGGCGGGGATCGTGGCGTGGAACTCCCGGTGGGTTTCCAGCGCGTTGGCACGGTCGACGCCGGAGAAGATCGCGGGCGCGGACAGGCCCGGATGGCTGTGCGCGTCGACGAGGGACAGCGCATGCTCGTAGCAGGTGCGCAGGACAGCCCGGCTGACGTCGGCGGCGACCTCGACACGGGTCGGGGTCCGCACGGCCAGCGCGGCATCGGGCAGCAGCAGGGCATGGCGTATCCGGATGGTGACGACACGGCGTCCCGGTCGATCGCCGTGTATCTCCGCCCGGCCGAGCAGGTAGGCGAACCGTTCGAGGTTGCTGCCGAGCAGGTGGGCGGACAGTCCCGTCCAGATGACGTCGGGGACGATCAGACGGCACTGCCGTTTCTCCCACGTCCGGTTCCCGGCTGCCGGTCCTGCCGGTGCTGTT
>NZ_CEVIVC010000265.1:1416-1841 GCF_982290645.1 Protofrankia sp. CiP1_Cm_nod4 | reverse complement strand
GGTCTCATCGGTCAGTCCGCCGTGCCGAGGTAGGTGCGGATGGCCTCGACGAAGGTGAACAGTGAGTCGAGCCCGGGATTCCACCGCCGGTACGGATCCTCCAGGCAATACCAGACGTAGCCCAGGTCGGCGTAGGGGTTGTTGTAGTCGCGGTAATAGTGGCCCGGGGCGACGAGGCCGCCGCTGCCGCCGTCAGCGTCGCGCCGTCGCAGGCGGGAACCGAGGAAGAAGCCGTCCGGGGCGCACTCGGGGTAGGTGACCGGCACGACGACGAGCACGGTGGTGCGGGCCGGCTCCCATCCGGCCGGCAGCCGGAATTCGGGGATGAGAATCCACGAGTCGTCGTCGGCGATGCGAAGCCCCCGGTAGGCCCCGGCGAGCTGGGCGGCTTCGAGCCGGATACGGCGGTTCCGCGGGCTCATCGC
>NZ_CEVIVC010000265.1:0-934 GCF_982290645.1 Protofrankia sp. CiP1_Cm_nod4 | reverse complement strand
GGAGTGCCGGGCGTGGTGGGCGAAGACGTCACCATCCGCGACGCGGACCCGATGGTCGTCACTGATGATGGTGTTCCGGTCGGTCTCCTGCCGGACGAGCACCCGGTCGTCGCCGACGCCCGCGGCTGCCTTGATGTCGGCGCCGGTCATCTCGTCGGCGATGACGGGGACGTCGATGCCGTTGATACGGATGGTGCGGGCCATCGCCACCTCCTCGTGTGGTTTCCACGAGGTGCAGACGGACGGGGGAGGGCGGCGTTGGTTCCCCCGGTCGCGGACGGAGGTTCACCACGGTGTCGCCACGGTCGCGATCCGGTCGAGCAGGACGGCGGCGCGTTCCAGGCCGAGGCCGGCCGGCCCGCCGGGAGCGGCCGCCACCAGAACGGCGCCGAGAACGATCAGCAGAACTGCCGTCCGCCGGACCAGTGCGCGGATACGGCGGCGGAAGCGCGCCCGGCGCCGTATCCGCGCACGCTGACGCGGGAACGGCCGTCGTCGCCGCCGGCCGGCCTGCCGTTGCCGTGCACGTTGCCGTTGCCGTTGCCGTGATGACGAACGCCGCCGACGACGGCGGACGGCCGCTGGGCCGATCGGGAGACGGGCCGGTGCCGCTCCGGGCATGGTGGTATCCGGGAAGGGGACGGCGGTGGGATCATGGAAGTCGTCCGTGTCGGCCGTAGAGGTGGGTTCGGGGACGGCCACGCCACGGCCGTCGAAGCGAAGTCGAGGAGGTGTCACCATCGGCGTGTGCTCCAGTGGCCTGTCCGGATCGGGTACCGGAGGGTCCCCGGCACCCGATCCGGACGGACAGACACGCACCCCAGGGAGATCATCTACCACAACCTCCGACACGCCGACGAACCCGGGAGGTTGTGGTGAGAGATCGACATGTATCCTGACCTGCAACGACGCAGAATTTTTAGATCATTTCATC
>NZ_CEVIVC010000264.1:2173-3327 GCF_982290645.1 Protofrankia sp. CiP1_Cm_nod4 | reverse complement strand
CCGCATCACCATCCAGACCCCACCCACCGCCACCTACACCCTCCTCGCCCTCTCCCTCACAACCACCTGATACGTAAGCCGCCCGGATTACCCCCATTTGGGGTGATGCCGAAGACATCCGAGGTACTGACTCCTCACAACCGGCTGGCCAGGGCTCGCGACGGACCCGCTCCGAAAAGTGGCCGGTGCCCGAAGCCCGCTACGCCGTCTACCTCAAGGAGCGTGACCAGTGAGTGAGGTTCACAACTACGACAAGGACAGCTTCCTGGCGGAGTTCTTCCCTGACGACGCCGACCGTCAGGAGGCCGAGTCCGGTACCCGGCGGCTCGTCGCCGAGAACCGCGCCCATCGGCTCGCCGAGATGCGTCGCCGCCTCGGCCTGACCCAGGCGGAGGTCGCCGACCGCATGCACGTCCGTCAGGAACGCGTCTCCGCGATCGAACGGGCCACCGTCGACGCCAGCGGACTGCGCACGCTTGCCGCCTCTGTCAGGGCCCTCGGCGGACGCCTGGAGATCATCGCCGACTTCGGCGGCGAACGACTCGTCATCGGCTGAGCATCACGATCTCAAATCCCTCATATCCGCCGGCCGCGCGGCGCCCGGCACTACGTCCGTGGCCATACGTCAGTGACGTCAGTGGACGCGATAAATGCGTACCTGGACGCCCATGCTCGCGGCCCCGGCCACCGCGGTGTCGATTGCGGCCTCCTGCGCCGGGGTCAGTGGGGTGTCCGGGATCACCACGTCGAGTACCCGCGCTGTTTCCGGGCCGATGGTCATGGTGTGGCCGCCACCCGTCCAGGTGCTCTCGCCGACACCGGCAATGTCACCCGCCGCGTTCTCGATGACTCTGGTCAGCCCCGCGCCCTGATACGTCTTCTTCGCGGTGTCGACCGACTTGAGCTGGCCGGCCTCCAGCGCCGGCGCGTCCCGCCCGCCCGGCCCGTAGACAGCACGGTCGAAGCGGCGGAAGTTGCCGTAGAAATGCGTGCCGGGTGTGGCGGACGCCATGGCGGCTTCCGCGCCTCTGCCCTGGATCACGCTGCCCTGCCCCCAGATCGTGGGCCCGCCGGACACGGGCGGCGCCGCGGGCGGCTGTGCCGGCGGCGCCCCGGTGGGTTGGCCCCCAGGTGAGGCCGGACGGCCGGCGGGC
>NZ_CEVIVC010000264.1:0-1774 GCF_982290645.1 Protofrankia sp. CiP1_Cm_nod4 | reverse complement strand
CCGCTACCAGTGGTACTGGTACCAGTGGCAGCGGCGGGCCGTTCCGCCGCTCTGGCCGCTCTGGCCGCTCTGATCCGCGCGGCGCCGGCCGCCGCGGCCGGGAGCAGCCCTTCGGCCAGATCGCCGACCTGGCCGTATTTCTCCGCGTCCTCCGGGGACGCGCCGAGCGCGTGTGCGGCGCTTCGCACCACCCCGCCGATGGGCGTTCCCGGATTGAACTCCCGGGCTCTGCTGGCGGACTCGTCCGTGTTGGTCGCGATTCGTCCGCTGGGCTGGAGGTAGCGCGTCTGATCCGTTTTCGGGAGGACCCGGTACAACAGCTCGCCCGGTAGTTCCCGGGCCTTTTCCCGCGGGAAGTTCCACCAGAAACGCAGGCCGTACCTGTCGATGAAGTCGCCGCGGCGCATCGTGGCGAAGTCGACGAGCTGCTGCCGGTTGATGCCGAGGCTTTCGATTCTTTTGTCGTCCTGCCGGCGTTCCTCGTCGGCCGGGTCCGGATCCAGGCCGGAACGGTCGACATTGGCGGTCGGGGCGGCATGGGCATAGCCGTACAGATTCAGCCCGCCGGCCGTGCCGACGGGGTCGGGGGCGGTCCAGCGGCCCAGCCAGGGGGCGTAGTAGCGGGCGCCGTGGAGTTGGAGGCCGGTTTCGTCGTCGCGTTCGGCGCCGGTGAAACGGTAGCGTTTCAGGCTGATTCCGGCGCCGGGGCGGGCGCTTTCGTAGGCGGTGGTGCCGTAGGCGTGGAACTCCTCGTAGCTCAGGACGTTCCAGGCGTCGTCCAGTTCGACGTTGGTGCTGCCGAGGTGGTCGCCGAGCTGGTAGCGGGTCAGCGGCGCGCCGGCCGCGGTCGTGCCGGCGACCGGCTGGCCGGCGATCATGGTGGGGCGTTCGAGCAGGGCGGTGACACCGCCGCCGGTCTCCACCCGCAGGGTCTCGTGCGCCTCGGTGAGGGTGCCGGCGACGGTGGTGGTGTCGAACTCGGCGGCGCCGACATACCGGCGTTCCTCCAGCCGGTTGCCGTTGTTCTTCACGACGACCTTGCGGGCCCGCTGCCCGTCGTGCCCGTACTGGTAGTAGGCGGTGAGCGTGCCGTGGGCGACGCAGCGGACCGGCTGCCCGCGCCAGCCGGGGGTGAACACCAGCCCGCCGAGGGTGAGCGTGTTGCCGCGGCCGTCGTAGCCGGCCGGTTCCGCGGCGGTCGACGCGCCGGTGACCTGGGAGGACACCAGCCGGTTGCTCGCCGCCGCCACCACGTTCGTCCGGGTCCACTCCGCTCCGGGGGCGGCCGCGAGCTGCCGGTGGCGTAGCTCGGTCAGGTTGCCGCCGTGGTCGTAGGTGAAGGTCTCGACGTAGCGGACGACGGCGGTCAGGTCGTTCGGGTCGGGCAGGTCGCGGACGGGGGGCCGCCGGTCGGCGGCGGCGGTGGTGTGGCCCGTCCCGGCGAGCTCCCGGCCCTCGGAGGTGACGAGCTGGTAGAGGTCGTCGTAGCCGAAGACCCGGTCGGCGGTCACCACCGTGTTGCGGTAGAAGTTCGCCTGCTGGGCACTGTCGGTGATGCGCAGGATGTTGCCGGCGGCGTCGTAGCCGTACCGCAGGTCCTGGACGGGGTCCTGGCCGCCGGCCGGGCCGGTCCTGGTGGTGCGGATGCGGGTGACCCGGTGGGTTCGCTCGTCGTAGCTCGTCGTCACGGTCGCGTGGGACCCGGCGGGGCCGAACACGCTCTTCTCCCGGCGCCGTTTCACGTCGTAGACGACGCTGTCGACGACTGTCCGCG
>NZ_CEVIVC010000263.1:0-2941 GCF_982290645.1 Protofrankia sp. CiP1_Cm_nod4 | reverse complement strand
GCCCCGGACACCGCGACAGGGTCGGGTACGACGGCGAACGCGACATGCCACCGGCCCGCCCGATCCCGGGTCACCCGGAACGACGTCGCGGCCGGTACCGGGCGCGTGCGGCGGAAACGCACCCAGCCAACCTTCGGGACCCGCACCCGCGACCAGCGGCGGTTCTCCCGCCGGAAATCACCGGGTTTCACCGCGACGTTCCGGAAACCCTCGCCCCGGCCGCGTTTCCGGAACGACGGTTTCCGGTGCGAACCGCGGAAAAAGCCTGCCAGGGCCGTGGCGAAGTCCCGCAACGCCTGCTGCTGAACAATGACGCTGCCCGCGGCAAGCCAGCCGAACTCCCGCCGTGCGTCGGTCAGCTGCCGGTTCTGCTCGGCGTATCCGGGCGCGGGTCCGCGGCGCGGATGCCACCAGGATTGTTGTTCGAGCGCGAGATTCCACACGTACCGCGCGTGCCCGCAATGCGACTCCAGAACCGCCACCTGATCGGCGGTCGGATAGAGTCGGAAACGGGACATGGAATGATCCTACCGAAGGGATGCCGATCTATGATCACCGGCGCACCGGGGGTTTCCCACCGGCCGGGATGCGCACCGCCGGTCACGCCGCACGCAACGCCGATCCCGGCGGATCGGCGTTGCGTGCCCCGCTCCGCGGGAGACCGGATTCCTCCCCGGTCTGAAGGCCGGGGCATTCTCTGGATGCCTTCGGTGACCATGCCCGACACATCCCGCAGGAGAGGCTGACCGTGAGCGACGACAAGATCCGGTACCTGCTGCGCCGCGTCACCGCGGAGCTGCACGACACCCGCGAACGCCTGCGGGAGGCGCGCGGTGAACGCCAAGAGCCGATCGCGATCGTCGGCCTGGCCTGCCGGTTCCCGGGCGGGGCAGGCTCGCCGGACGGGCTGTGGCGGCTGGTCGCCGACGGCGGTGACGCGATCACCGAGTTCCCGCGGGACCGCGGCTGGGACCTGGACGCCCTCTACGACCCCGACCCGGACCACCCCGGCACGTCCTACACCCGTTACGGGGCGTTCCTGGACGCGGTCGGCGACTTCGACGCGGAGTTCTTCGGGATCTCCCCGCGGGAGGCGCTGGCGACCGACCCGCAGCACCGGCTGCTGCTGGAGGCCACCTGGGAGCTGCTGGAGAACGCCGGGATCGACCCGGCGTCGCTGCGCGGCAGCCGCACCGGTGTGTTCGCGGGCACGAACGTGGCCGACTACGCCGCCCAGGCCGACCCGCCGCCGGACCTGGAGGGCTACCTCGGGCTGGGCAGCGCCGGCAGCGTGCTCTCGGGCCGGGTGTCGTACACGTTCGGTTTCGAGGGGCCGGCGGTCACCATCGACACGGCCTGCTCGTCGTCGCTGGTCGCCCTGCACCTGGCCGCCCAGGCGCTGCGCGCCGGGGACGCGGAGCTGGCGGTCGCCGGCGGGGTGACGGTGATGTCCTCCCCCGGCGAGTTCGTCGAGTTCTCCCGGCAGCGCGGGCTCGCCCCCGACGGCCGCAGCAAGGCGTTCGCGGCGGCGGCGGACGGCGTGAGCTGGTCCGAGGGCGTCGGGCTCGTCCTGCTCGAGCGGCTCTCGGACGCCCAGCGCGCCGGCCACCGCATCCTCGCCGTGCTCCGCGCCTCCGCCGTCAACCAGGACGGCGCCTCCAACGGCCTGACCGCCCCCAACGGGCCGTCCCAGCAGCGTGTCATCCGCGCCGCCCTCGCCGCCGCCGGCCTGACCCCCGCCGACGTCGACGCCGTCGAGGCCCACGGCACCGGCACCCGCCTCGGCGACCCCATCGAAGCCCAGGCCCTCATCGCCACCTACGGGCAGGGGCGGCCCGCCGACCGGCCGCTGTGGCTGGGCTCGGTCAAGTCGAACATCGGGCACACCCAGGCCGCCGCCGGTGTCGCCGGGGTCATCAAGCTGGTCCAGGCCATCCGCCACGGCGTCCTGCCGAAGACCCTGCACGTGGACGAGCCGTCACCGTACGTGGACTGGTCGGCGGGTGCGGTAGAGCTGCTCACCGAGGCGCGGGCCTGGCCGGAGGTCGACCGCCCCCGCCGGGCCGCCGTCTCCGCCTTCGGCGTCAGCGGCACCAACGCCCACATCATCATCGAACAGGCCCCCACCGGCCCGGACGCCCCAGCGAACGCCGCGCCAGACGCCACCCCGAACGCCTCGGCAGGCATCCCCGCGGGCGCAGGTGCGGGCGATCATGACAACGAGGGGACAAGTGGTCGCCCCGGCAGCCACTTGCTCCCTCAATCTTCCGCTCGGAACGGGACGGACCGCGATCTGGCGGGTGTCTCGGTGAACGGTTCGGTGCAGCGCCCGGCGGGTGCCGGGACGGACGGCCCGGCGGGCCGGGCGGACGTGCGGGTGGATGCCCGGGCCAGCTCGGACGCGTCCGAGGCAGGCGCGCCTGTCGTCGAGGGGGACGCGGCCGGGAGGAGCGCGGGAGCGTCCGCCGAAAGGAGTGCCGAGGGAAGTGAAGGAAGTATTGCGGCGTCTGTCGGCGAACCGGCTGGCAGTCCGCTGCCGTTCCTGATCTCCGCGCGTTCACCGCAGGCGTTGCGGGAGCAGGCCGCCCGGCTGGCCGCGCACGTCAGCGGTGACAGCACGCTGCGGCCGGTGGACGTCGCCTACTCACTGGCCACCACCCGGGCGACGCTGTCCCACCGGGCCGTCGTCGTCGCCGGCAGCCGCGACGAGCTGCTCGCAGGGCTGAACGCCCTCGAGACAGGGACGACGGCCGCCAACGTCGTCGTCGGCTCCGCGGAAGGGGCGGCGCCCGACGGGCAGGTGGCGTTCCTGTTCACCGGGCAGGGCGCCCAGCGCCCCGGCGCCGGCCGCGAGCTCTACGACACCTACCCCGTCTTCCGCGCCGCCTTCGACGAGGTCACCACCGCCCTCGACACCGCCCTCGCCACCTACACCGACCAA
>NZ_CEVIVC010000262.1:2025-3672 GCF_982290645.1 Protofrankia sp. CiP1_Cm_nod4 | reverse complement strand
GTCTTCGCGTACGGCGGACTACGCCTCTACGCGATCCTGAACTAGCCGGGGGTGCGAGCGAGCATGCGCTTGGTCCGCCGCACCTGGCGACATGATTCTTACCGGCGCCCCCTGCACCGGCAGGACACGTCCGCTGGGGACCGTTTCGTATCTACCTGGACACCGCAGGCATTATTACCGTATGACTCAGCCTCGTGACAGTAAGGGACGTTGGCGGAAAAGCCGTGCGGGACTGATAACCGCGGTCGTCATCGCCGCGCTGCTTGCCGCGCGACACAACGGGCATCAGCCCTCGGTTTCCAGCCCGCTGCCAGCCCCGACGGCCACCCGCACATCGCAGTGACGTGACCGGGCAGGCGCGCACAATGATCGCGTCGTGATGGTCAGGCACGGTGGGCGAGTGGCGTCGGTTGCGGCTCATCCGTCTGAGATCTCCTGACGCCAGGCGTGGAAGAAGCGGCGCAGCCGGTCGGCGTCCGGACGGGACAGGCACAGGTCGTCGTCGGTGAACCGGCTGACAGTTCCGATCATGTCGGCGAACGCCCGGAGGTCGAAGCCGTCGTCCTGGGCCTGGGCGAGGCGGATGAGCTCGTCCTTGGTGACGACCTCCGCCAGATCTTGCACATCGGTGAAGTCGCGTGCCTCGGCTTCCACGACGAGCCGGGCGAAGCTATCCGAAAGCTGAATCCGCCGGGTCATCCAGCCCTGGCTGGCCGCGGCCCGCTCAAACGCCGCCGCCGCGTCGGGGATCGGTGCCACGGGCGGGACACGGTGAACAGATCAACATCGCGGGTTCCACGGTCGACGAGATCACGTGCGATGAGGGCCGCACCTCCCGCGACCGCGAAGCCCGCGCTCTCCGGCAGACTGAAGAACAACTCCGCTACCGCCCGCTGCAACGCAGTGATCATCGCAGGCGGGCCCGTTCCTCCCAGGCACATCGAATCGGAGCGGGCAGCACCAGCTCCGGCCACGCGTCGACGAGCAGCGCCCCGTCGACGTAGGCGAGAACGTCTTCCGCCCGGCCTTCCCGCAGGACGATCTCGTACAGCCGATGACGTTGCCGCCGGTCCGCGAGATCGTAGATCCGCCCCGGGCTGGACCAGTCGAGGTGGGCAGGCAGCCGCACGCGGGCCAACGCCGCACCGAGCGGGAGCCGCGGCAGCCGGTCCGGCACGACGAACGGCCGACCGCGCCCATCCTCCAGGATCTCGAACCGCGGCACCGGTGCGATGTCGAACCGGAAGCCCGCCGCGGCCAGCAGCCGCGTCGCCGTCTCCAGCGTCGGTGACTTCGTCCCATGCTCACAGGCCGCCACAGTCGGCCGGGAGGTACCGGCGCGGCGCGCGAGCTCGGCCCCTGAGAGCCCCGCCTCCAGCCTGGCTGCCTCAAGCAACCGGTGTGCCGATGGCTCCCATCCCGGCCTCCAGCCACAGACCCATCCGTATCCGATAGGATACCCTGTTTCGCCCGCCCACCTGGCCGTTCGCCGTATAGCAGGCGGGGCTCGAACCAGCTGTCGAGGTCTGACCAGCACCGTTCCACAGTGCTGGATCTCAAAGCGATAGATCGCAAACCGCATTCACCCAGGAGTCGTCAGAACGCGGCGCCGGTGACCGACCGGCGGGCGGGCCCGGCGGTCGGCGG
>NZ_CEVIVC010000262.1:0-1403 GCF_982290645.1 Protofrankia sp. CiP1_Cm_nod4 | reverse complement strand
CGAATCGGGACAGCATGGGCTTGGTCAGGTACTGCCGAGGGCCTTGCGGAGGTCCTTCATCAGGAGGAACAGGTGCATGGGGTCGGTGGGGCTGGGCTCGAACTTCGCCAGGCGCAGGTAGAAGTCGCGGGCGGTCTCGTTCTCGCAGTGGATCAGCAGGGCCCGCACTCCGATGACCTCTCCGGCGGCGGCAACGCGGCGCAGGGCGTCGACCACCAAGGCCTGGCCCAGCCCGGCGCCCTGGACCGACAGATCTACACCGAGCCGGGTGAGGATGACTACCGGCTGGTGGTAGCGGCCCGCGCCCTGCGTCAGCCGCCGCGGCGCCTGCGTCGGCGCGACCGACCCCGCCGCCAGCGCGTAGTAGCCGACCACCCGCCGATCGCCGTCCTCGGCGCCGGTGACCACGTACACCCGGGATGAGCCCGATTGGTGCGCCTGCAACGCGTGCGCCGTCAACCAGGACGACTGCGCCGCCGACCCGCAGTCAAACCCGGACAGCACATGGCTGGCGGCCGCCGGTTCGACCGGGCCGAACCTGCGACCGCTCACCGACCGCCCTGGCCAGGCTCGGACTGGTCCAGCACGGTGGGTGCCGACAGCAGCTCCCGCAGCCCCGCCACCTCGGACGCCGGCCGGTCCAACGCATGGTCAAACGCCTGCCAGGCCACCTCGTCCAGGACGAACACCCGCCGATCCGCCAGAATGTCGGCCGCCGCCTCAGTAGCAGCCTTCAACACGAACGCCGACACCGTGCTCCCGGAGGCCGAACTGGCGGCCTCCAGCAGCGCCTTCTGCGCCGGCTCCACCCGAAGGTGCAGCCGATCGTCCTTCGCACCCGCCACCCCACCAGCGTACGCACAACGTACGCCATGCACCAAGGCATGTGCGGCTACGCTCACTGCGTCACACGTTCCCGCACAGCCGAGAACTCATGCTGGACGTGATCATGTTGGCGGTCCGCATGGCCGGGCCGCGTCGATCAGCAGCGGGGTGAACCGGCACACCCACCGGTAGACGGTCACGTGGCCAACGACGAGACCTCGCTCCGCGAGGAGCTCCTCGACGTCCCGGCAGGACCCGGCGTAGCGGTCGAACAAATCCATGATTGACAACTGTCGAAACGAGATCGTTGCAGGTTACATCCATGATCATACGTGGAGGCGAGGGGATGGAACTTGAACCCTGATCTAGCCCGCTAACTGCGCAGACATGGCTGACCCCGGCCTTCACCCCGTCAGGCCGCCGAACAACCAGGCGGACGGCTCGATCCTGATCGAGTCCTCAGTGAGGCAGGCCGCTGGCTGGTCCGGGGCTCGTGGCCGGGACAGGGCCGACGGGGCTTCCGTCGGACACTTTCGCCGTCCGGCAGCGCGTGTGCGCCGTGCTGCCACGAGGCCTGT
>NZ_CEVIVC010000261.1:0-3204 GCF_982290645.1 Protofrankia sp. CiP1_Cm_nod4 | reverse complement strand
GTGCCGGGGGTGGGGGAGGGCCGGGAGCAGGTGTGGGACATCCCGCCGGTGCGGCTGGAAACGGTGCACTGGCGGCTGCCGCGGCGGCGCTGCCCGCGCTGTCGCGCAGTCACCACCGCGGCCGTGCCGCACGCCCGGGCCGGGTCGGTGGTTCTACGGGCCGAACGTGAACGCCGCCGCGGTGGTGCTGCTGGCCTCGGAGGGCACCGTTCCGGTCGAGCGGACCGCGATACTCCTGGAGGCGCTGGTGGGGGCGCCGGTGTCGACCGGGTTCGTCGTTCGTGCCCACGCCCGGCTCGCCGAAACGCTGGATGCTGCCGGGTTCGATCAGACGATGAGGACGGCGGGCGTTGCGGGCCGCGCCGGTGCTGTGCGTCGACGAGACCCCGGTCACCGTGCTCCGCACGGACGTCGATGCCGACGGGAATCCGCTGTCCGGCTCCCCCGAATGTGGTCACGGTCCGCTCGGCCGAGCCGGGGCTGGTCTGGTATGCCCCGGTGAACGCCCGCTCCGCGACGGTGGCCCGCCGGCTGGCCGCCAAGGCCGAACAGGTCTGGCTGTTCGCGAAGAACGTCGCTGTCCCCTGGACCAACAACGCCGCGGAGCAGGCCCTGAGAGGCCCGAAACGGCATCAGGCCGTGCCGGCTACTGGCACACCTCGGCCCCCTGCGCCGGTACTGCCGCGTGCGTTCCTATCTGGTCAGCGCCCGTGACCACGGTATCCGCGGGATCGAC
This sequence comes from Protofrankia sp. CiP1_Cm_nod4, assembly GCF_982290645.1. NCBI lineage: Bacteria > Bacillati > Actinomycetota > Actinomycetes > Frankiales > Frankiaceae > Protofrankia > Protofrankia sp. CiP1_Cm_nod4. The sequence continues at coordinate 2,468 of NZ_CEVIVC010000261.1, read as the reverse complement.
GCCATCCACGCCGCACTTGCGGTGACCCCTGGCTACCCACTCCAGTGACCGTCTTGCCACACAATCACAGCCTTACCCGTGAATGGACACCAAAAGACCTGCTCACAGGCCAAAACCCAGATTTTGGAGTCCCACAGTCACCACCGTCGTTCGGCAGGTGAACGCCTTCCTGCGCGGCTGGGCCGGGCACTTCTGCTACGGAAACTCCGCCTTCGTGTTCGACAAGATGCAGACCTACGCCGTGCACCGGCTTGCGATCTTCGTGGTGCACCGTCACAAACGCAGCCGGGCGTGGGGTTGGCGGGTGGGGGCCTACGCCTCACCCGATCCCCTCGGGCTGTTCAACCTCGATGGGACCGTGCTTGCTCCCCGACCGAATCTCCCCTGGAGATTACCGAGTGCCGGCGGTGAAAGATGTCGGTGAGCTGTATACGGGAGAACCACATGCATAGATCGACGGTAGGGAGCTGGAAACGGAGCGGTCACACGTCACCGTGCCAGCTCCCTACCCAACCAGTCCCTCCGGTCTTCGGCAGATGGCCATTGATCATCGGGTGATGTAGAAGTCCTGGCTAGGGCCCACAGACATGCTTTGGGCACCAACGGGCTCCTCAGGATGAGGCGGCAGAAATCTATCGTCGTTTATACCGTTTACTATCTGCGCACCTCATGTGTCGGTTGTTCGGTCCAGATGGTCTTACCCAAGCGGCCGTAGCGGCTGCCCCAACGCCGGGTCAGCTGGGCCACGAGGAACAGGCCACGGCCTCCTTCATCCGTGGTATGGGCGCGGCGCAGGCGCGGCTGGGTGTTGCTGGCATCCGAAACCTCGCACACGAGGCGATCGCCGCGGATGAGCCGCACCTTGATCGGGCCGTGGGCATAGCGGATGGCGTTGGTGACCAACTCGCTGACGACCAGTTCGGTGGTGAAGGCCAGATCGTCGAGGTTCCAGGTGGCGAGCTGCCGGGTCGTCAGGTTTCGGGCCTGGGCGACTACGGCCGGGTCGGCGGGGAACTCCCAGTCGACGGTGGCCTCGGCCGCCAGGGTGCGGGTGCGGGCGAGCAGCACGACGATGTCGTCGGTGGGCGGGGTTGACGATGTGTCGCCGAGCAGAGCGTGGCCGATGTCCTCCAGGGGCCGGTCTGTGTCGCAGGCCGCGGCCATGCGGTCATGGAGCCATTCCATCCCCTGGGTGACGTCGCGGTTGCGCCGGTTGAGCAGGCCGTCGGTGTACAGGGCCAGCACGCTGCCGGGTTTCAGGTCGATCTCGGTGATCTCGAACGGCATACCGCCCACGCCGAGCGGCGGGCCGGGGCTAACGTCGATGAAGTCGACGGTTCCGTCCGGTGTCACCACAGCGGGGGGTGGATGTCCGGCGCTGGCGATCGCGCAGCAGCCGGTGATCGGGTTGTAGACGGCGTAGGCGCAGGTCGCGCCCACCGGATCCCCCCGGGACGGGTCGGCCTCGTGGGCGAGCCGCTGCACGAGGTCGTCGAGGTGAGTGAGGAGTTCGTCAGGGTCGAGGTCGAGGTCGGCCAGGGTTTGGACGGCGGTGCGCAGCCGGCCCATGGTGGCGGTGGCGGACAGGCCGTGGCCGATGACGTCACCGACGACGAAGGCCACGCGCAGCGACGACAGGGGGATGACGTCGTACCAGTCGCCGCTCACCTCGCATCCTCGACCGGCCGGAAGGTAGACACCGGCTGTCTGGGCCGCCAGGGTGTCGGTGCCGGCCCGGGGGAGGAGGCCCCGCTGCAGGGCGACGGCCGCGCGGCGCTCGCGGGTGTACCGGCGGGCGTTGTCCACGCCGAGCGCGGCCCGGGAGGCGATCTCCAGCAGGAGCTTGCGGTCCTCCCGATCGAAGACGGGGGCGGAGCCGGTCCGCCACACGGTGACGAGCCCGAGCAGGAGGCCGCGGGCGTACAGGGGCGCGCCCATCCCGGAATGCGCGTCCGGCGGGATCATCACATCCGCGAAATCGCCCGCGGCGGGAACTGCCGCCGCACGGGTGAAGGCCATCATAGTCTTGCCGCGCTGAAGATTCCGGATCTCAAACCCGTCCGGTAACGGCGGGATCGGTATGCCCGCCAGGATGAATCCGGGAGGCCAGCAACCGCTGTCGCGGACCGCGGCGACGCGGCGAAGATGCAACTGCCCGCCACCGAGCATTTTTGGGGGTTCATCCCCAGCCCGGACGGCCTCGGCGAGGTCGACCGTGGCGATATCACCCAAAGCGGGGACGAGGACATCGGCCAAGTCCTGAGCTGTGCGATCGACGTCCAGGGAACCACCGAGGCACCCGGCAGCGGCATAGAGCAGATTCAGCCTGTGTAGGCCTTGCTGCTGTTCGGTCATATCAGGTCCATTGGACGTTCCCGCTACGTTGTACAGAACACGATCTCGACGCCGTGCTCCCGCGCCTCGGCGAAGCACTATGCGCCCGGCTCATGGGACGATGTCCAGCATAC
>NZ_CEVIVC010000260.1:0-3210 GCF_982290645.1 Protofrankia sp. CiP1_Cm_nod4 | reverse complement strand
CCGCACCCCCAGCCGGCCCAGCCCCGCGCGGCCGCCACCGGCCAGGCGGCTGGCGGCGCCGACAACCGGGACTACAGCCACGACGGGCCGGCCCCGTCCCGGCGGGAGGGAGCCGACGCCGGCGCCGACCAGGGCCACCCGCCGTACAAGGAGCCCCGGGAGGCGCCCCGGCCGAGCTATGTGGCACCTCGCCGGCCGGTCCGGCCGGTCGCGGACGACGATGACGAGCTCGACGTCCCCGACTTCCTCAAATAGCTCGGTGCCGGTATCCGTCCGGACCCAGGTGGCGGCCATGTTCGTCAAGCGGCACATCGAGAAGGACGTCGGGCGGTGCGCCGGGGAGCGGGTCGGGAAGCTCGTTGAGAGGCCCGCCGGGAAGTTCGCCGAGAACGCCCCGCGGCCCGTCCTGGCCGCCCTGCCGTGTGGCCGCGCGAAGGCCGGCCCGTGGCGGGCGGGGCCGGCCGGCGGACGGGCGCCACGGCACGGGTGGGCCCGGTGACGGCGGCACCGGCCGCGGGTGGGCCGGCGCAGGGTGGGCCGGTCGCGGCGCGGCGGCGCGAGGAGCTGTGGCGCAACCTCGCCGACGTCCGCGTGCGGATCGCCGCCGCGGCCACCGCGGCGGGCCGCCAGGCCGGCGAGCTCACCCTCATCGCGGTGAGCAAGAACTGGCCGGCGTCGGACGTCGCCCTGCTCGCGGGGTCCGGCATCACGCATTTCGCGGAGAACCGCGAGCAGGAGGCACGGGCGAAGGTGGCGGCTGTGACCGAATACCTCGCCTCCCACGAGCCCTGTCGCGAATATGACAGCGAGGTTTCGTCCACATGGCGGCCGCCGGCACCGCAACGGGCTCCCGAGGGGGACGGCCAGCCGCCTCGGCCGGACTCGGCGGCCCCGCCGGCAGCCGGCCCGTCCCGGCCCGGCACCGGCCGGGACGGCGGGGAGCCGGGCCCGGCGGCGGTCCCCAGACTGCCCTCCGGAGCATGGCCCTGCTGGCATTTTGTCGGCCAGCTTCAGCGTAACAAGGCCCGCCCGGTGGCCCGCTGGGCCGGCTGGGTGCAGTCGGTCGACCGCGCGCCACTGGTGGACGCGCTGGCCGCGGGGGCGCTCGCGTACGGTCGGGAGATCGCCGTCTGCCTCCAGGTGTCGCTGGACCTGCCCGGGCACGACACCGGCCGCGGTGGTGCCCGCCCGGCCGACATCCCCGCCCTCGGTGATCTCGTGGCCGCCAGCCGCGGCCTCGTCCTCGCCGGGGTGATGGGGGTCGCGCCGCGTGGCCTGCCGGCCCGGCCGGCCTTCGCGCGGCTGCGTGAGGTTTCGTGGATGCTTCGTCGGGAGCACCCGGAGGCATCGGTGATCAGCGCCGGCATGTCGGGGGACTTCCCCGACGCGGTGGCCGAAGGCGCGACACACCTTCGCATCGGGACGGCTTTGTTCGGTCCACGGCGCGCTGTCCCTTAGAGTCGCGCTCATGGGTGTGGCGCGCAGGGCGATGGTCTACCTCGGTCTGGCCGAGGAGGATGAAAGCTACCTCGAGGAAGACGAGTATGACGACGCCGGTCGTGACGATCGTCGCGATGTCGGTGAGCCCGTGCCCGCCGAGCGGTCGGTCCGTCGGATAGATGCGCGTGAGGAGCCGCCTGCGATGTCGCGACGCCCCCCGGTGGAACCGCTCCGGCCGGCTGGTCCGGTGCCGATGCGCAGGCCGTCGGCGATCGACGAGCCGTCAGCGTACCGGATTACCACTCTGCAACCACGCAGTTACAATGAGGCGCGGCAGATAGGCGAGGAGTTCCGCGACGGGACTCCGGTTATCATGAATCTGACCGAGATGGATGATGTTGACGCCAAGCGGCTGGTCGACTTCGCCGCCGGCTTGGTGTTCGGCCTGCGCGGATCGATCGAGAAGGTCACCAACAAGGTGTTCCTGCTCTCGCCGCACAACGTCGAGGTCACCGAGACCGACAAGCGGCGCATCCGTGAGGGCGGCTTCTACAACCAGTCATGATCATATTCCAGATGTCACCAGACCCCAGTCCCTGCAGGTACAGGAGAGCTCGCCATCAGCACACTGGGTGACGTGATCTCCGCGCTCCTGCTGGTCTACCTACTGTTGCTGTTCGCTCGCGTAGTGATAGATCTAGTGGTCTCCCTGAGCCGCACTTTTCGTCCCACCGGAGTCCTCGTACTAGTCTTTGAGTCCGTGTACACCGTCACCGATCCCCCGCTGAGATTCGTGCGGCGGTTCGTCCCACCCCTTCGGGTCGGTAACGTGGCATTTGACCTCGGATTCTTATTGATCTTAGTTGTGATCTGGGTCTTGCGGAGACTCGCAGATGGGCTGTGACGAAGTCGCGCACGTGGCGAATACGCGCGGCAGACTGCCGCTGGACCGCCCTCTCCGGGGAACGGCGATGCCGCATCATGAGGAGGCGACGTGGCTCTGACACCGCAGGACGTACAGAACAAGGTCTTCAGCCCGACCCGGTTCCGCACCGGCTACAACGAGGACGAGGTCGACGCTTTCCTCGACGACGTCGAGAGCGAGCTCACCCGTCTGCTGGACGAGAACACCGACCTACGCCGGCAGCTCGACGAGGCCCGCCGCACGGGCGGCGGTGGTTCCGGTGTACCCGCTCAGGTGCTGGAGGAAAACCAGCAGCTGCGCAGGCAGCTGGAGGAGACCCGGCGCCAGGTCGCGCAGGCGCAGGCGCAGGCGGCCCAGGCGGTGCAGGCCGCCCAGGCGGCGGCCCGCGAGCGCCCCGTCGCGCAGCCGTCGGCGGCAGCGACCACGGTCATCCCGGCCGTGTCCCCGCCCGGCGCGGCCCCGGCCCGCACCGGCAACAGCCAGCTGGACGCCGAGATCGAACAGCGCGTGGCCCGCACCCTCGTGCTCGCCCAGCGCACCGCGGACGAGGCGCTGCGAGAGGCCCGTAACGAGTCGGAGCGCGCCCGCCGCGAAGCCCGCGCCGATGCCGACCGCATCATCGGCGAGGCCCGCGCACACGTCGCCGAACAGCTCGGCGGCCTGGAGGACGACAAGCGCCGGCTGGAAGGCCAGGTCGAACAGCTGCGTGCCTTCGAGCGCGAGTACCGGACCAGGCTGCGCGCCTACCTGGAGATGCAGCTGCGCGACCTGGACGGCATGCCGACACAGCCGGCCGTCGGGGCCGGTGGGCCGTCCCGCCCGCCGCTGAACCCCGGCACCGGCTC
>NZ_CEVIVC010000259.1:0-3278 GCF_982290645.1 Protofrankia sp. CiP1_Cm_nod4 | reverse complement strand
GTGAAGACCCGAAAATCTCAGTTCGCTGAAATATTATTACCCGGGCCGACCAGTCGAGGGACGACGAGGTTCCTTCTCGAGGAACTGCCTGTACCTGACACGCCGGCAGACGGCCGCTTGAGGTATGCCAGCCGCAGGAGCGGTGTCGGACGGGTTGGTTCGTCGTCCGTGGCCGGGGCGCTGACCCGGCCGGGTTGCCGTCGGCGACGATGGCCGGTCATGTCAACACCCGGCGGCGGAATTGCCCGATCGTGGCACTACAGCACGTGCGGGAGCGTCGCGTCCCGTCGCTGACCGGCGGCAGGACGACAGCGGACTGGTCGGCGTGTAGGCGTATACGCTTACGTTCATGGTGGTGGCTGACCTGGTACGCGGCGTTCGAGCCGATGCGGGGCTGTCTGTGCGGGCCCTCGCCGATGCGGCGGGGGTGGCGGCCAGTACCGTCCACCGGATCGAGCGGGGCGAGTTGCAGCCGACCGTGGACACGTTGCGACGTATCATCGAAGCCGCTGGGATGCGCCTGCACATCGACGTCCACCCCGACTATTCGGCCAGCATGGTCGGCCTGGCACGGTCGATCGTGAGTGACATCCCCGCTGGAGAGCGCACGGAGCCGGTCCGCAAGGCGGCGGAACTGGCCCATCGGTTCCGCGGCGCGGACCCGGACATCCGTCGTCGAATGATCACCGCGATGCCGCCTGCGACCGGGGACCAACGATGGGACGCCTTCCTGGCCGCACTCGCCGAGTGGCTGGCGGTCCAGGAGGATCTGCCCGTTCCCGCATGGGCCCATCACGACAGCCGCTATCTGCGCCATGGCTGGTGGGTGACGTCGATGCCGTCGATGCGGGCCTGGGAGTACGCCGGCAGCCCGGTTTCATTCCAGAACCATGGTGTGTACCTGCACCGCGACTCCCTCACGAACATATGAGTCAGCTGGTTCCTGATCATGGAGAAGCTGTCACATGCTGACCAGAGAGCGCATTCTCGGCCTGTTCGCGGAGCTGAACGACGAACTCCGCCGGCTGGGGATCCGCGGTGACGTCTTCATCGTCGGTGGTGCCGCCATGACTGTCGCCTACGACGCTCGACCGGCCACCAGGGACGTTGACGGGATCTGGCATCCGTCCACCGAGGTCCGCGCCGCCGCGGCACGGGTTGCAGCCCGTCATGAGGACCTTGAACCGGACTGGCTGAACGACGGAGTCAAAGGTTTTCTACCGGGTCATGATCCGGGGCATCCCGTCGTCGTCTACGACAATGATCACCTCACCGTGTCGGCTCCGTCTCCCGAGTACCTGCTGGCGACGAAGCTGCTGGCGAGCCGGGTCAGCCGTGACGAGAACGACATCATCAGGCTGTACGACCTGTGTGGCTTCTCCAGCGTCGACGAAGGCCTCGATCTGCTCGAACGCTATTACCCGGGCCGGCCGATCGAGGCGAAGGTGAGGTTCCTGCTCGAGGAACTGCTCGCACCCGACGCGCCGGCGGACGGCCACTGAGGCAGCCGGCCACTGAGGCAGCCGGCCGTGGGAGCGGGTGTCGGACACGGTGGTTCGTCGTCAGTGGCAGGGGCGCTGACCCGGCCGGGCTGGCGTCGGCGGCGATGGCCGGTCATGTCGGCACTCGGTAGCGGGAGATGCTCGATCGTGGCATTACAGTACGTGCGTGTGTTGCGTCGCGTCGCCGGTCGGCGACGCGACGACAGCAGGGTGATCGTCGTGTCCGCCACGGGGGAATGGATCATGCTGTGGGTGTCGAGATATGCGGACGGGATGTCGGCCCGGTGGGCCGCCCGGCTCGGCCCGGTGGGCCGCTGTGGCCCGTCGTGCCGCTGTGGCTCGGCGTGTTCCGGGCTGCCGGGCTGCGGCGCGGCCGTCCGTCGCGTTCCGGCCCGTCGGGCCGTGACGGTGTGATCACGGCGGTCGCTGACGGGGCACGCGGCTCGGTATGAGCCGCAACCTCAGGATCGCGGTGCCCGTGGTGCTGGTCGCCGCGCTCGTCGTCGTCGGGTTACGGGTGCTCACCCGTCCCTCGTTGTTCGCGTCCGACGCCTGATTCGGTCATGGGATGACGTGCGGCCGTCGCTGTGTGATGGCGGCCCGACACGGCCCGCCCGGTCGTCCCGCGCGTGGTATCCACACGGGACGAGACCGGCGGGACGGGGTCAGTCGATGCCGATCGCTCCGCGTATCTGTTCCAGGGTGGGCACTGTTCGTTTGCGGGCCTTTTCCGCGCCCGCGGCCAGCATGGCATCCAGTTCGCTGCCGGGGGCCATCAGGGCGTCGTAACGTTCGCGCAGCGGGCCGAGCTGCGTGTTGAGGACGTCGAACAGCTGGTTTTTCAGCTCGCCCCAGCCCATGCCGCCGGCCAGCAGGCGTTGCCGGGTGTCGGCGACGGTCTCCGGGGAGGCGAACTGCTCCAGGATCTGGAAGACGCTGGAGCTGTCCGGATCCTTGGGCGCCTCCACCGGGGTGGAATCGGTGGGAATACGACGGACGAGTTTCTTCAGCTGGGACTCGGTACAGAAAAGCGGAATCGTGTTGTCGTACGACTTGCTCATCTTCCGGCCGTCCAGGCCGGGGAGCGTGCGTCCGGTCTCGGCCTCGGGCACGATCGCCTGCGGGATTCTGAGTTTGAAGCTGTCACCGTAGACGTGGTTGAACGAGCCCGCGATGTCGGCGGCGATCTCCACGTGCTGTACCTGGTCGCGCCCGACCGGCACCGCGTCGGTGCCCATGATCAGGATGTCGACCGCCATGAGAACCGGATAATTGTACAGGCCCATGTTGATCCCGGCGTCGAGATCCGCCTTGCCCGCTTCCCGGTTGCGGTCCCGCGCCGCCTTGTAGGCGTGTGCCCGGTTCAGCAGCCCTTTACCGGTCAGGCAGCTGAGGATCCAGGCCAGCTCGGGGATCTCGGGGATGTCCGACTGCCGATAGAGGACCACCTGGTCCGGGTCGAGGCCGGCGGCGATCCACGTCGCGGCCACCGAGCGGGTGTAGTGCCGCAGCAATGCCGGGTCGCGAACAGTGGTCAGCGCGTGGTAGTCCGCGATGAAGTACATCGCCTCGTACTCCTCGGCGAGCCGCAACGCCGGTTTGATGGCACCGACGTAGTTGCCGAGGTGCGGTTCACCGGTCGGCTTGATTCCCGTCAGGGAAATTCTGGCTGGGGACGCGGACATCAACCTCACATCTTCTCCGGACTGTCCCTGAGAATACAGCTCGCGGTGGACGCCGGCCGTGACGCCCGCCCCCGGGCCGTGTGAGGTGGGG
>NZ_CEVIVC010000258.1:2914-3756 GCF_982290645.1 Protofrankia sp. CiP1_Cm_nod4 | reverse complement strand
GGGTGGACCGGGGGGTGGTCGTGTCCGCGGCCTTGTCGACCGGGGAGCTGCTGCGCTGCCCGGGGCTGCGACGCGAGGAGGCCGCACGGCTGTTCCGGCTGCAGCGCCGGCTCGCCCGGGCGAAACGCGGCTCGCACCGCCGCGGCCGGCTCAAGGCCCGGATCGCCCGGCTCCGGGCCCGGGAGAGCGACCGGCGGAAGGACTGGGTCGAGAAAACCTCGACCGATCTCGCCCGCCGGTTCGAGGTGATCCGGGTGGAGGATTTGAAGATCCGGCAGATGACCCGGTCGGCGCGGGGCACGGTGGATGCGCCCGGGACGAACGTCCGGGCGAAAGCCGGCCTGAACCGGGGCATCCTCGCGGGCGGCTGGGGTCTGCTGGTCCGACGGCTGGAACAGAAAGCCCCCGGCCGGGTGGAGAGGATCCCGGCGGCCTATACCAGTCGGCGTTGCTCGTCCTGCGGGCATGTGGCCGCCGAGTCGAGAGAGAGCCAATCTCGGTTCGTGTGCGTCGCCTGCGGGCATGAGAGCAACGCCGACATCAACGCTGCAAGGAATATCGCGGCCGGACGGGCCGTGACCCCGCAGGGAGGCAGGGCGTTGGCCGTGCCGGTGAACCGTGAACCTCAACGAACCGCACCCCCTTCCCTGGCGGGTGTGTAGGAGTTGGAATCCCCCGCGTTCACGCGGGGGAGGACGTCAAGAGATCCCGAGCTCGTTGCCTATAAAGGCGATCAGTTCGTCGTCGGACGCCGACAGCAGTTCCTCCGTCGTGCGCGTGCCGGCCTGCGGATGGGTGATGGAGCCGTCCGGGGCGTCCAGACCGTTTTCCTGTTCCTGTCC
>NZ_CEVIVC010000258.1:1518-2881 GCF_982290645.1 Protofrankia sp. CiP1_Cm_nod4 | reverse complement strand
GGGAGCGCTGTCGGACGCTTCTCCGCTGCCCGCGGCCGGGACGAGGGCGTCGCGGAGATGCTCGGCCAGCTCCACCGGGGACGGATGGTCGAAGACCAGCGTCGCGGGCAGGGCGAGCCCGGTGCGGGCCGTCAGCCGGTTGCGCAGCTCGACGGCCGCGAGCGAGTCGAAGCCCTGCTCACGGAAGTGCCGGGTGACGTCGACCCGGTCGGCCGAGGCGTGCTTCTGCACCACGGCCACCTCCGTGCGCACCAGCTCGAGGACGATCCGCCGGGCCTGGCGCTCGGAGGCCTCGGCGAGCCGGCGCACCAGCGTGGCCGGGCCGTCGTCCGCGCCCTCCGCCGCCGCCTGCGCCGTCGTCCCGGCCGCAGCGGCCGTGGCGGCCGCGACGCCGGGCAGCTCACGCAGCAGGGGATGCGGGCGGGCGGCGGCCACCGCCGCCCAGTCGGCCTCGGTGACGACCAGGCGGGTATCGCCCCGCTCGAGCGCCTGCCCCAGGGCTGCCAGGGCGACGTCCGGGGTGATCGGCGCGAAGCCCTGGTGGCCGGCGTGCGCGGCGACGTCCGCGCTGGCGATGCCGGCGCCGCTCCACAGCCCCCAGGCGACCGAGGTCGCGGGCCGGCCTGCGGCCCGGCGCCGCTCGGCGAGGGCGTCGAGGTAGGCGTTGCCCGGGGCGTAGTTGCCCTGGCCGGCGAGCCCGACCGTGCCGGCGATCGAGGAGAACAGCACGAACGCGGTCAGGTCCGCGTCCCTGGTCAGCTCGTCCAGGTGGCGGGCGCCGCCGGCCTTGACCCGCAGCACCCGTTCGATCCGCTCGGGGGTCAGACTGGTCAGCAGCGCGTCGTCCAGCACCGCCGCGGTGTGCACCACCGCGGTCAGGGGCTGCCCCGGCGGGATCGCGGCCAGCACCGCGGCCAGCTGGTCACGGTCGGCGACGTCGGCGGCGGCGTAGGTCACCGCGGTGCCGTTGCCGGCCAGCTCCGCGGCCAGCTCGCCGGCCCCCGGCCAGCCGTCGCCACGGCGGCTGACCAGCAGCAGGTGCTCGGCGCCGCGCCCGGCGAGCCAGCGCGCGACGTGCCCGGCCAGCGCGCCGCTACCGCCGGTGACCAGCACCGTCCCGGGCCCCGGCCGCCAGCCGGCCGGGGCACCGTCCCCGTTGTTGCTGTTGCTGTTGCTGTTGCCGGTGCCGGTGCCGGTGGCGGTGCCGGTGGCGGTGGCCTGGTTGCCGTTGGCGCCGATGGCCTGCCCGGTGGCGGCAGCGGCCCCGCCCGTGATGGCGGCGGTGGTCGTCGTGCCACCGGCGGGCGCGGGCACCAGCCGGCGGGCCAGCACCCCGGACGGGCGCACGGCCAGCTCGACCTCG
>NZ_CEVIVC010000258.1:0-1117 GCF_982290645.1 Protofrankia sp. CiP1_Cm_nod4 | reverse complement strand
AGGACGCCGACGAGCTGGCGGACCACCCGCTCGTCGACGGACTCCGGCAGGTCGACCACGCCGCCCGCACGCCGCGGGTTCTCCACGCCGACGATCGGGTGCAGGCCCCAGACCAGCGCGCCGGCCGGGGCGGTGACAGCCTCGCCGGCGACGGTGGCCACCGCCCCGTGGGTCGCCAGCCACAGCGGCGCGGCGGTCCCGGCGTCCTCGACGGCCTGGACCAGCGCCACGGTCGCGGCGAACCCGGCGGGCAGGTCGGACGTCTCGGCCGTGTCGTCCCCGAGCCCCAGCAGCGACAGCACGCCGTCCACCGGCCCCGCCGCCGCGGCGGCGGTCAGCTCGGCGGCGAGCCCCTCCCGGGTGCTGTGCCGCCGGTCGACGGCCAGCACCACGGTGTCCGGCAGCGCGCGGGTGAGCGCGGTGACCAGCGGGGCGTCACGGCGGTCGGCCGGCACCACCAGCAGCCAGCGCCCGCGCGGTGGCCCGGCGGGCAGGTCGTGGACCGGCCGCCACACCACCCGGTAGCGCACGGCGTCCACCGCGTCGGTGATCTGCTGCCGCTCCCACCAGGACACGAGGGCGGGCAGCACCTCGCCCAGCGCGGCGCGCTCCCGTTCACCGGCGAGCCCGAGTGTGTCGGCGAGCTCGTCGAGGACGCCGCGGCGCACCGCCGTCCAGAAGGAGGAGTCCCCGACGCCGCCCACCGGGCCGCCGGCCGGCTGCCCGGCCGTCGCGGCGCCGGCGGCGGCGGCGCTGGCCGCGGCCGGTGTCGCCTCCAGCCAGTGCCGGGTGCGCTGGAACGCGTAGGTCGGCAGGTCGACGGTGCGCGCGCCGAGGCCGGCGAACACGGCGGGCCAGTCCAGGCGGACGCCGTGGGCGTGGGCGGCGCTCACCGCGGTGGCGACCGTGACCGCCTCCGGTTCGTTGCGGCGCAGCAGGGAGACCGCGACGGGGGCGGGCCGGCTGCTGTCGTCGCTGAGGGTTTCGTGGGTGAGGGCGGTCAGGACGGGGTCGGGGCCGAGTTCGAGGTAGGTGGTGGTGCCGTGGTGGTGGAGGGTTTCGGTGGCGTGCTGGTAGTGGACGGTGGCGCGGATGTGGCGGGTCCAGTGTTCGGGGG
>NZ_CEVIVC010000257.1:0-3374 GCF_982290645.1 Protofrankia sp. CiP1_Cm_nod4 | reverse complement strand
GCCCCGTGCGCCGCCCGCCTGCCCAGCCCGCCGCTGTCCGGCCCATCACAGCCCCGGTCCGCCGGTACCCCGCATCTCGTAGACGGGCCGGCTTGCGGCCCGGTTCGCCTGTCAGCAGCCCTTGGTTCGCCTGTCAGCTCGCTCTGAGCCGGATCGTCGGCGTCACTCCCGATCCCACCGCGCCGGCCTGGCTCTCCGACACCAGGACGCTGACCGTGCCCCGCCTGGAATCGACCCGGACGGGCAGGTCCACCTGGTCGAGGAGGCGTTCACGACCGTCTCCCGACGGGGTGTAGAACACCTTCAGCGTCACCGAACGATCCTCCACGGCACGATCCTTCGCGGCACGATCCTTCGCGGCCGGAACATCACCGACTTTTGCACGGGGCCCGAGGCCGGTCGTGTCCACCCCGCCGGGGCTGATGGTGAGCTGGCTGGCCAGTGGCCGGTCCGGGCTCATCGGGAAGGAGCTGCGTCTGCCGTCCGCGGTCACCTCGATACGGGCCGCTCGGCTGCCGGCCGGTACCGACGCGCTGACGCCGACGGCGACGCTCGCGCCGTCGACCACCCGCAGGCGCTCCAGCCACGCCGCCGACGGCGATGACAGCGTCCGGTTGTAACCGAGGGCCAGCCTGAGCAGGTATGGCGACCGGTCCGGATGGTCGGCGACGACGTCCAAGTCGGCCTGCCCCCGCGACACCGCGTACAGCACCTGGCCATCCAGCGCCGGCGAGTTGGCCACCACCGACGTCGGGTGCATGAGAAAGGCCGGGTCGGCCGAAACGATGACCAGTGTGTGACCAGGCCGAGCATTGATCATGTTCAACAGATCACGATCACGCTGGGTGAAGTCCATGTTGTCCCGCAGCGCGACGACCAGGATGAACCCGCTGAGGACAAGACCCGCGCCGGCGACGAGACCGCTGGTACGCGGCCACGCCGACGCCATGTCCACCAGCCCGCGGGCTCCGAACAGGACGAGCGTGACCAGCACTGGCATCAGGTAGAATGGGCCGATGTAGCGGGTGCCGCCCCACAGTTCGGCGGCGTTCCAGGCGCCCCAGAACGCCACATACCCAATGATCAGGAGCAGGCTGCCGACACCGATGGTGAGCGCCGGTGCGGACGCCCGCCGGCGGACGACCGTCGCGACCGACAGGACCGCGAGAACGGCGCCGCCGCATGCCCAGGCGCCGAGCAGCCACAGATGATCACCGATCGCGGTGAGCCCTTCGACCAGCCCGAAGTGGTGGGCGGTGTCGGTGGGGAACAGCCGGCGGACCCCGAAGCCCAGCTTGTCCTCGGGCTCCAGGAGCGCGAACGGAAGCTGGAAGGGGCTGCCCGTCGCCGCCGCGTTGTAGCTGAGCAGCAGCGCGGCCGGAGTGGCCAGCCCCGCGCCCACCCAGCGCAGCATCCACCACCGCCGTCCCCGCGCGCCCCGCCACACCGCCCACAGCGCAAACGGGCCGAGGACCAGCACAACGTCGTACGGGCGTATCGCCGCCGCGAGCCCCAGTGCCAGCCCGGCCCCGGCGAGCGGCACCCGACGGTGGGTACGCAGGCCACGGAGCAGCCCGAACACCACGCATTCGGACAGGACGAGCACCGGCAGGTACGGCAGCAGCATCGCGCTCTGGAGGAGCACCAACGGTGACAGAGCCAGCAACCAGGCGGCGACGGCGGCGGCCCGCCGGTCGTCGAGCACCTCGACCCCGACAAGGTAGGTCATCCCGACCGCGGCAGCCGCGACAAGAGCGAGCGCCGTGGCCGTCCCACCCGTGATCACCAGGCTCATGGCCAGCCATCCGGCGACCACAGGGGTGTATTTCAGCACGTAGTGACCGTCGGTAACCACCGCCAGCCACGGTGCGTAGGAGTCGGCCGACGGTGGCGCCGACGGGAACAGGTCGCCTCCCGCCAACGTCCGGGCCTGCAGCAGGTAGAGCGCCTCGTCGTTGTTGATCGACAGGTAGGGGAACAGATGCCGGTTGATCAGCATCGCGGCGACGGCGCTGAGCAGGGCCGCCGCCGCAACCGTCCAGCCGGGCCTGGATACCGCGGCCAACCGCGACCGCGCAGCCACGAGCGGAGCCCGTCGCCCCGGCCCGCGATCCGGCTGACCAGGCAACCCGTGGTCGGGCGGATATCGACCGGAGAGCTTCGCGTGCTGGTCTGTAGACGGGTCCGTGGGTTGCGCACCCGGCGCGTCGCCGTCCGTCCGGGACAGATCCGTCTGCCCTTGTGGCGCTCGGATCGGCATCGGCGTCTCGGCCCCCCGCGTACTGGTCACGGACTGACGCTACCGACAGCTTCCGCACCGGCCGGGTACGGGTCCGCGTCCACACGGGCAGGGAGCCGACACAACGAACAATTCGGATCCGCCGAAGCAGCCACATCATGCCGCGGCCGGATCGAGAACCGTCACCGATGGTGATATATCGGCGAACTCTGCCGCTGGCGCAGTGACGTTGGGCAACGACTCGCCGAACGGCCCCTCTTCGGCCGTGTCCGTGCGATTTCCATCACGGTACCCCGTGCCGGTATCGAAGCGGGCCTCATCCCCGCCAGCGGGCTCATCCGCCCCGTCACGCGTGCCAACAGGCTCCCGTGCCGATGCCGCCTCACCCGCGGCCTGGCCGCCCCCGTTCTCCCCGCTCGCGCGTACCACCCGCCGGACCTCCGCGGTCTGCCTCGCAAGATCGACCGCCACGGCGTCGGCATCGACCTCGTAGACGACCCGGCGGTTTCCCTCGTGCGTCTCGAAGGACCTCTGCCGCAGCCGCCCGACCACGAGCGTCCTGTCCCCCTTGCGCAACGACGCGCTGACGTTCTCCGCCATGTGCCGCCAGCAGGTGACGGTGATGAAGACGCTGTGGCCGTCCACCCAGCGATTCTGCGTGCGGTCGAACCGGCGCGCCGTGCTGGCCAGGCGGAGGGAGCAGACGAAGTTCCCGTTCTGCGTGCAGCGCAGCTCGGGGTCGTCGACGAGGTTGCCAAGCAGCGTGACCGATGCCTCAATCATGGTTCCTCCCGGATCATGGGGTAGCCGGCCTGGTTCCGTGTGGCGGACGGTGGCTGTGACCTGATTAGCCCCTTACGTCCCGTCTCACACTCTCCAGCTCCGCGGCCGGCTTGGCACCCGCGATCCGCTACCTGTGGACAAACCGCATCCATCCACAGGCGCGAAGCCGCACGGATGCGCGATCCACCCTCGCCATGGCAGGGTGAGAGCTTTGACCACCGAAGGAGCATCGGACCAAACACGCAAAGTGCCCATTTGGTCTCATTCCGCTATCACCAGTAACCGCACTACGTGATCGCGACAGGAGACAGCACAATGGTGGTGCGCGCCCGTAGCTCAGCGGATAGAGCGA
>NZ_CEVIVC010000256.1:2024-3979 GCF_982290645.1 Protofrankia sp. CiP1_Cm_nod4 | reverse complement strand
GCGGTGCCGGCCGGTGCCGGCACCGGCACGGCCAGGCCGGCCAGCAGGTGGCCGGTGAACTCCACCGACGTGGTCATCAGCTCGGCCACCGCCACGATGGTGAGGGTCCGGGCGCGCAACGCCCGCGCGTTGTTCACCCCAGCCGCCACCTCGGCGGTGCCCAGGCCGGTCAGCAGCGGGACGCCGGCCGGCGCCGGCCCCGGCAGCGGGCCGACAGCCGTGCCGAGAGCGGCGTCAGTACCGGCAGCGGCGTTCAGAGCGGCGTCGACGGCGGCCCGCTGCCCCGGGTTGGCGTCGGCGAGCAGCCGGCGTTCGAGCGGGGTGAGAGCGTCGGCCAGCCGCAGCCATCCGGTGACCGGGTCGTGGCTCACCCGGCCGGCCAGGGCGGCGGGGACGCTCAGCGGGCCCGTCACGGCCAGCGGCAGCTCGACGATCGTCGGCGTCGGGATGAACGCGGCGTCCTCGGGAACCGGGACAGCGGGGCCGGACGCGGGGCCGGACGCGGCCCGGTCGATCGTCGCGACCAGCGTGTCGACCCGCGCGGGCGGCCAGCCGAGCGCGCTGAGCTCCGCCCGCAGCGCGGCCACCGCGGCCGGGCGGCGCACCTCGTCCGGACCGTCCGGCAGGGTGAACGGCACGGTGGCGGCGCGGGCGGCGGCCAGCGCCGCGGCGGCGACGGCGATCGGCCGGTCGTCGACCGGGCGGCCCGCCGGCTGCTTCCCCGCCGCCGCGGCGAAGCTCGGGCGCCCGCCGTCGACGGCGTAGGCCAGCCGGTCCGCGTCGACACCGGCATGGCGCAGCCAGTCCAGCCGGTCCAGGGTGCGTTCCAGCGCGCCGAGTGAGCCGAAAGGCGCCTCGACCGCGCCGAGCCCGACGAGCACCGCCAGGTCGGGCAGGCGGATCCGGGCGGCGTGGGCCACCGCCGCCGCTGCGTCGAGCCTGGCGAAGGCGGCGAAGCCGGTGCCGGCGTCCAGCGGCCGGAGCGCGTCGACGTCGTCGGTGCCGAGGGCGGTGCGCAGGATCGGCCGCAGCGCCGGGTCGAACGGGTCGAGGGCCGGATCCAGCAGCGACGCCAGCGGCCAGCCCGCCGGGCCGCCCCCGGCCGGGCCATCCGCCGGGCCATTCGCCGGCCCACTCGCCGGGCCGCCCACAGCCGGGTCGGCCAGCGGCGCGAGCGGGTCCCGGCGGCCGGCGGCGGACACCGCCGGGCTGCCGGGGCCGGTGAACCGGGCCCGGTGGCGGGCGGCGCAGACGGCGGCCAGGCTCGGTGGCAGCGGACCGCTCCCACCGGCCGCCACCGCGGCGAGTACCGCCGTGACGTCCAGTTCCGCGCGCCGGCTCACGGCGGCGATCCTCCCCAGCCGCGCCAGGGCGCCGGCGGTCAGCGCACCGGTGCCGCCGGTGGTGAGCTCGACGGCGGCGGCGACCGTGGGCAGCGGCCAGCCGGTCGACCGGTACAGGGTGACCACCTGCTGAATCCGCAGCAGGGTGTCGTCGTGGGCAGTGGCGCTCAGGTTGAGCAGCGTCAGCTCGGTGATATCGCACTCGCGGCCGCCCGTCACGCCGGCCCCGCCCCCGCCCCCGGCACCGGCGTCCCGCGGCCCGATCGTCAGGCCCGGGGAGAGCTGCTGGACGAGGGGCAGTGCCACCACCTGCGTCAGCTCGGCGTAGGACAGGCCGGTGCGGCGCAGCAGCGCCGGGACGTCGGCGGCCAGGGCGTTGAACCAGCCGGGCCCGGCCGCGGCCGGCTCACCCCACAGGGCGGACGCCGTCGCCGCCGGATCGGCCGGGCCGGCGCCGGCGAGCTGGCGCAGCCGGCGGACGGTGATTCCCAGCCGCGCGGCGCTGACCGCCTCCGGCGCCGCCGCGCCCGGCCCGCCCGGTTCGGCTGCCCCGGGCAGCCCGCCTGCTCCGCCCGGCCCGCCCACGTCGCCTGCTCCGTCCGGCCCGTCCGG
>NZ_CEVIVC010000256.1:0-1422 GCF_982290645.1 Protofrankia sp. CiP1_Cm_nod4 | reverse complement strand
CCGTCCGGCCTGTCTGCCCCGCCTGCTCCGTCCGGGCCGCCTGCTCCGTCCGGGCCGGCGGCGGCGCCCGCGGCGGCCGGTGGGCTGAACGTGGCGAGGAAGTCCCCGAGGTCGATGGTCAGGGCGTCCAGCGCGGCCCGCATCGTCTCGGTGGCGAGGTCGAACGGCAGCGTCCACGGGTACAGCGTCTCGGCCAGCCGGCGGTAGGCGTCGTCGACCCGGTGCTGGATCTCCAGCCGGGTGGAGCGGGCGTGTTTCGCCGTCTGCGGGTAGGTGGCGGCGATGTCATGCGCCGGGTCGGCGGTGTCGAAACGGATCACCGTGGTGTCGGTGACCGCGTAGTGGGCGGTGGGATCGTCCGGCGTCCGGTGGAGCGTCGCGGCCGGGCCGAGGGTCACGCCGGCGGCGGCGAGCTCGGCCACCAGCCCGGCCGTGACGGCGAACGGCACGGTCTTCGTCAGCTCGGCCCGCCGCTCCCACAGCGCGGCGGGCGCGGTGACGGCGCGTTCGAGCAGCTCCAGCGCAAGATCGAGCTGGGGGATCTCGGTGATCGTGTTGTCGCAGGTGAGCGCGATGTGGACCAGATCGGGCCGCTTCGCCAGCAGCGCCGACAGGAAGGTGCCGCCGCCGGCGCGCCGGGCGCCGAGATAGCCGAGCAGGTCGACGAGGTAGGCGGCCGGGGAGAACACCGACCGGCAGTCCTCGCAGGCGCACAGGTTCGTCCCGCCGAAGATCTCCGCGTAGTCGGCGATCTCATCCGTGGGGGCCGTCCCGGCGTCCCCGACCAGCAGCGCCTCGCCGAACCGGTCGGCACGTCCGAGCCATGTCGTGACCAGGTGGAACGCGGCGGCGGTCACGTGCCCGGCGCGGGCGTGCAGGCGCAGCGCCCGGGCCCGGTCACCAATCCCGCCAGGCGCCCCGGCGGCCCGGATGGTGAACTCCTCCGGTGACAGGCCGGCGATCGCGGACGCGGAGTCCAGGCCCAGCCCGGCGAGGGCCTCACCCTCGCCGAACCGCGCGCCCAGCCGCGCCAGACGCTGGACGGGACGCAGCGCGGCGAGCACCTCGGCCCGGGTGTCCTCCTCGTAGACGAGGGTGTGCAGCGGTGAGGTGAGCACGTCGAACGTGCCGGTGTTCGCCGCGACGAACCGGCCCAGCGCCGGTGACCGGCCGGCCAGCCGGGAGGTGACGTACTCGGTGGGAAAGCGGGCTTCGGCGTTGCGTTCCAGGACCGCGGCAAGGGCCTCCCGACGGCCGGCCACGGCCTCGCGGGGGCCGGCCTCGCCGGGGCCGGCGCCCGGACGGGGGGCCGGAGGGGGGAGCAGGCCGTCCGGGATAAGGGTCAGGCCGGCGTCCGGGATGGCGGCGACCAGCTCGCTCCACTGTGCGCCGGTCAGCCGGGCCAGCGCCACCGGCGCACAG
>NZ_CEVIVC010000255.1:0-3389 GCF_982290645.1 Protofrankia sp. CiP1_Cm_nod4 | reverse complement strand
CCAAGGAATTTCGCCTGATAGGGATTGAACCGCCCCGGGTTGGGGGAAATGATTTTTGTCGGGGGTTACGGGGCTCTCCGCACTGGGCTGGAATGTGTAGTCGCCTGATCACACTGTCAAGGTGTAGTTCGTGGCGGGATGTATCCAGGTAGGGCGGGTGGAGCGGGAGGCGACGTAGCGGGCGCGGCGTTACTGGTTGGCGACGTTGGTGAGGCCGAAGGCGGTCCGGTAGACGAGTTTGATCAGCCTGTTGACTCCTTCGGCGGCGGCGTTGGACAGGCCGTGCAGGACGGCGTCTGTGATCTCGACGCGCCAGTCCGAGACCGTTTCGGCGAGGGTGACGATCTCGGGGACGGTCGCGCCGATGGTGGCGCAGTACTCGAAGAACCTGGTCAGGGCCCTGTCGATGTCGGTGCGGGTGGCCGCGCGGCCGGTGCGGGCCGGGGAGAGCGCGAGCAGGCCGAGCAGGTGGTTCTTCGCGCGCCAGGCGGCGCCGAGCGCGAAGCCCTCCTGGCCGCCGAGGTCGGCCAGCGTCGTCAGGATTCTGTCGCGACCTGTCTTCGAGAGCGTGCCGGGGCCGCGGAGCAGCAGGGTGGATCGTGTACTCGGGGTCGGTGGCACGGCCGCGGCAGCCGCGCAGCTGGTAGGTGGTCCGGCGGCGGACGTCGCCGACGGCCGTGTTCGCGAGCTGCGCGACGTGGAACGGGTCGACGGCGATCATCGCGTGCGGGAGTGCGTCGTGGGCGGCCGACCGGTAGACGGTGGACATGTCGATCGTCACCGCCCGGATGCCGGCGCGCCAGGCGGCGGGCTGGGCGCCGATCCAGCCGGCCGTGGCCGCCGCGGTCCTGCCCTCGACCGCCCCGAGCAGGCCGTGGCCGCCGGCGGAGTCGAACAGCCCGGTCTGCCAGCGGTCGGCGTCCGCGACCCAGCCGCCGGTGGCCGGGTCCCGGTGTGGTAGCGGGGGCGGCCCCGGCGGTGGTCGTCGATCCCGAGCACCCCGACGGCGGGCAGTGGCCCGGACACCGACCGCGCCGGCCGCCCTCCGCCGGGCCCGCGGCCTTCCCCGCCCGCCTCGCCGCCGGTACCCGCCTGTTCACCGGCGGCGTTCTCCTCGTCCCCGCCCCGGCTCACCGGCCCCGGGCGCCGGGGCGGTGACCACGATCCCCTCCGCCTCGGCCACCGCGACGAAGCCCCGGTGCGCGGTATGCCAACCGCCCCCGGCCGCCCGCGCGACCAGCCTGGCGGTGCGTGCGGGTACGGCGTTGTCGTATGCCGGGAGCGGGAAGGAGCCGGTCGGGGATGGGGTGTCGACGTATGCGCGGGACCCGGACGGGGATCTGATCGGTCTGGGTACCCCGGGTGGGGCGTGGGTGCCGCTGGCCGATATCCACGGGGATGTGGTGGCCGCGTTCCCGACGGGTGGGTCGGGGCTGGCAGATCAGAAGGTGTTCGATCCGTTCGGGGTGCCGACGACGGCGGGTAGCGCGTAGGTGCGGGTGGGTTTCCAGGGTTCGTGGACGGATCCGGCGACCGCGAAGGTCTCCGCGCAGGCCCGCTGGTACACCCCGGCCACCGGCGGGTTCATTTCCCGGGACGGTATTGATCTGCCGCTGACCGGGTCGGCCGGCGTCAACCGGTATGTCTATGCCAACGCCAACCCGCTGACCTACAGCGATCCCAACGGGCATCTTTTTAGCGTTGCGGATCGGGTTGCGGACCGAATCGGGCATCTTCCCACGTTGATCGCATTGAAAATCGGCGAAGAGGTTGTTGACGTCGCGGGTAAGGCCGGGGGTGTTGCTTCGGCGGGTCGTGTTCTGGCGCGGGCTCCTTCCGCTGCGGTTCTTGGGACTGTGGCTGTGGGTTTGCTGTTTTTGCTGTCGGGGGATTCGGGGCCGAGATCCGCGCCGAGGCCGGCGCCTGGTGAGACGCGAAGGTGGATTCCTCAGCCGGTCTGGGTGGAAGACGAGCCGACGTCGCCGGCAGGTGGGTCTGGGCCCGCGTCCGGTCCGCCGCCGTCGATCACGTTGAAGTCGGGTGCCAGCGGGGGCGTGCGGAGTGTGCGTGCGACCGGTGCGGGTGGTGTGACGAGGAAGACGGATACACCGGTGTCGAGGGCCCGGCCGGTGATTCGCCCGATGGCCCCGCCGCCGCTGCCGCCGCTGTCACCAGTGTCGCCGGTGTGGTCGTCGGCGCCGGATATCGAGGCCCAGCCGGGCTGGTCGCCGGAGGGTGATCCGTTCCTGTTGCCGGAGTGCGTACCCGGTACCTGTGCGGATGATGGACTGTCACCGGCGGATGGCGCGCCTGGACAAGGAACGGACGGGAACTGCGCGTCGCCGGCCGGCCCCGCCCCACTCGCGACCACCTGCCAGCCCGTCCGCCCCGACGGTGACGAGGAGGCCACCGGCCCGGACCCCGCCACGGGCGGCACCAGCGGCCCACCCGGCGGTAGAAACCGTCCCCCCGCCCCACCCGGCTACCCAGACGATGGTAGCCCTAGGCGCTATAGTGATCTCGTAGCTGCTCTGCGGGCGGCAGTCCAAAATCGTTATCGTGCAATTACGGATATGAACCTGTCCGGGAACGCTCCGAGGATCGCCGGCCGCTGGCGTGCGGAGCAGGTGTGGATCGGCGGGGATTCCTACGGCCCGCACGGCGCCGCCTTCGTTCCGCCGCACCACCACCACATCCCCACGCTGATGGACGACCTGGTGCGGTTCATCGGCAGGACCGATCTGACGTCGCTGAGTCAGGCCGCGATCGCGCACGCCCAGTTCGAGACGATCCACCCGTTCCCCGACGGGAACGGACGTACCGGCCGGGCGTTGATACACGCGATGCTGCGCGGTCACGGGCTGGCCCGTAACGTCACCGTCCCGGTCTCCGCCGGGCTGCTCACCGAGACCGGGGCCTATTTCGACGCCCTGACCGCCTATCGCGAGGGAGATCTGTCGGCAATCGTGGAACGGATGGCGCACGCCTCCTTCGCGGCCGTCACGAACGGGCGTCAGCTTGCCGCCGAACTGCGCGGTCTTCGTGCGAGCTGGGAGGAGACGCTTCGGGTCCGGCGGGACTCCGGCGCCCGGCGGCTTGCCGATGTGCTTCTGCGGCAGCCGGTCGTCGACGCGGGCACGGTGGCCGCCGAACTCGGCGTCACACCGCAGAACGCGCGGCGCGCCATCGCGCCGCTCGTCGAAGCGGGCATTCTTACCGAATTCACCGGATTCACCCGCAACAGAATGTGGCAGGCCACCGCCGTACTCGCCGCCCTCGACGCGTTCGCGGCGCGCGCCGGCCGGCGGGGAGGCGTGTGATCAGCAATACGATCGTGGAAGCGGATGACAGATCGAAGGAAATCATGGACACGGTTCAGAGCGGCCAGG
>NZ_CEVIVC010000254.1:0-3402 GCF_982290645.1 Protofrankia sp. CiP1_Cm_nod4 | reverse complement strand
GGGGCAGCCGTAGGTGGAAAACGTCGCCCACACAGCGGAAAGCACCTATTGGCTCCAGCCAGACTTTTGTGATCAGTTACGAGCGTGGCCAGTGGCGCCGGCCGTGAGCGGCTACGTCGCGGCGCGGCGGTTCGCCTCGTCGGCGAGTGAGACCGCCAGCAGGCGGGTCAGGGCGGGCGTGTCCTGGGTGTCGAGCATGGCGATGTACGCGGGCCGCTGGGTGACCTGGACGATGGCGGGGAACCCGAACCTGCGGATGGTCTGGTAGGCGATGATCGCGCGGCCGACGCGGCCGTTGCCGTCGGAGAACGGGTGGATGCGTTCGAATGCGATGTGCGCACCGGCGATCGCCTCCAGCAGGGCCTCGTTGTCGAGGTTGACGGTCTGCCACTCGGCCTGGTCGGCCCACTGGAGCGTGAGCTCTCGGACGCGTGAGGGTGGCGCGGGCCGCCAGGACGCCCCGGTGACAATGTTGCTGGAGGTCTTGTACCGGCCGTGGTCGTGAGCCAGATGGTCCATCAGCGCGGCGTGCAGGTCCAGGACAAGGCCGGTGGTCAGCGGTTCGTCGTCGGCGACGGCCCGCAGGATCCGGGCGAGCGCCTGGTAGTGGTTGGCGGCCTCGTACAGCTCGCGCACCGGCGTGCCGGCCACGGGCACACGTTCGTCGACCAGCAGGGTGATGGTGTCGGCCAGGGTGAGGGTGTTGCCCTCGATCGCCGCGGAGTGGTGCGCCAGGCGCACCAGCACGTCCTCGGCGTACTCCGGCGACAGGACCTCGGCGCGGGCGACCTCGGCCAGGAACTCCTGCCGGGTCCAGGTCACGACCGGGTCCGGGCCGCGTTGATCACAGCCATCAGCTCGGGCAGCGACGCGTCCTCGTACCGGCTCACGGCGCGGACCTCGAGTACGCCGGCCCGGACGGTCACCTCGACCGTGTCTCCGGGACCGATGCCCAGAGCGTGCAACTCGGCCGGGCTGATCGTGATGCCCGCCGAGTTCCCGATCGTGACGACCTTCTTGCGCATACGAACAGGGTACATCTCAGTACGAACCCTCTGTGGCGATGGCGGCCGAAGCCCGGCCGGCCCGGCACCTGTCGACTGAGCGTTCCGCTGTCCTCGACGGCCGTAGGTGGAAACCGTCATCGGCACAGCGGAAACCACCTACGCATCCCCTGGCGGCGGGGCCGTCAGGGGTCACCGTGCCTGGTCCGGGACGGCTGTGCGGCTCCGCCGGCAGGCCCACCTCCGTTCAGTATCGTTTTGTTTTATGTTTCGTATAGTTACGAAACTTTGGATACGAAACTATAGACATCCTGACGCGCGATAAGCTTTACTTCTCGGGCGTCAGCGGGATGGGGAAGAGGAGGGCCGGGGAGTGGGCGGCGACGGTGCGGAAGTTGCGATTCGCCGGGATGACGATGGCACGCTGCTGTCGTCCGACCTGGTCGAGCGGGTGGCCGACTATGCCCGGGCGGCCAGGGCCGACTCGACGTGGCGCGCCTACGACACGGACCTGCGGCACTTCGCCGCCTGGTGCGCCGAACGCTCCCCGCACCTGGTGGCGCTGCCGGCGCTGCCGGCGACCGTGGCCGGCTACCTGACGGCGCTGGCCGACGCCGGCTACAGACCGGCCACCATCCGCCGCCGGCTGGCCGCCATCTCCGTGGCCCACCAGCTCGGCCGCCATCCCAACCCGGCCGCCTCCCCCGAGGTCGCGACCGTCTGGGACGGCATCCGCCGCGTCCACGGCACCGCGGTGACGCGCAAGAACGCGCTGGAGACCGGCCTGCTCACCCGGGTGCTCGCCGAGCTGGACGACTCCCGGCCCGCCGACCTGCGCGACCGGGCGCTGCTGCTGGTCGGTTTCGCCGGCTGCCTGCGCCGCGGCGAGCTCGTCGCGCTGGACGTCGCCGACATCGCCGAGACACCGGACGGGGTCGTGCTGACCATCCGCAGGTCCAAGACCGACCAGGAGCGGGCCGGGGCGCTGGTCGGCCTCACCTTCGGCTCCTACCGGCCGACCTGCCCGGTCCGCTCCTGGATCGCCTGGCGGCAGGCCGCGGGCCTGACCGACGGGCCCGCCTTCCGCTCGGTCAGCCGCCACGGCGGGGTGGGCGCGGGCCGGCTGCACCCGGGCTCGGTCGCCCGCATCGTCCAGCGCCGGGCCGCCGCGGCGGGCCTGTCCCCGGAGGACTTCGGCGGGCATTCCCTGCGGTCCGGGTTCGCCACGGCCGCCGCCCGCGCCGGCGTGCCCGACCGGGCGATCATGCGGCAGGGGCGCTGGCGGTCGTCGGCATCCCTGGACAGCTATGTACGCGCCGGCCGCCTGTTCGACCGCGACAACCCCTCGGGCCGGGTCGGCCTGTAGCGGGCGGCGGCCGCGGCGTCCGGGCCGTTACCGCCGGGGCTGGCCCGCGGGCCCCTCGGGCCGGGCGGGCCCGAGCTCCACCGCCGGCGCGCGGCCGCCGGGCCGTGACCGGTCTGACCGGTCTGGCCGGTCTGGCCGGTCTGTCGTGCCGGTCACTCTGTGCTCGGGATCTGTGTGCGTTCCGGTTGACGGACCGATAATGGATCCTGCTGGCCGGCTCCCGTCCGCAGTCAGTCAGACCCGCACGGTCAGGTGGATCCGGAAGATGGCGGAACGGCCCGTGTGCTCGACATCACCACTCGGCCTGTGCTATCTGACCTGCATGGCAGCCTGCGACGTCCAGGCCCGCCGCCCCGTCCACGCAGGCGATTCCGGAGGTAGCAGCCCATCCCATGGCCGAACACACCCCTCGCCGCAACATCGAGACCTGGGCGCACGAGCTGCCCGCCAGTTTCATCGAGTGCCGCACCATGGGACACCGCTGGGAACCCCACAGCGCGGTCTGGGACAAACAGGCCCGAGCCTACCATGTCATCCACGAATGTGACCGCTGCCACACCCAGCGCAAGGCCTGGTGGAGCCGCAACGGTGAGATCACCGCCGCGGGCTACAGCTACCCCGAGGGCTACCTGACCAAGGACGTCGGCTACATCGGCGCCGACGGCCGCGGCGTGCTGCGCACCGAGTACCTCGCCCGCGTCTTCGCCGCGGCCGCCGCCCGCGGCGCCGGCAACGGCAACGCCCCGCGGGCCTCCTGAGGACACCCGGCACACGTGATATTCACCGGCTCCCGGAACACCTGGACCCCGCGGGCCTCCTGAGGACGACCGGCACCCGAGACAGCCCGGACGGCTGGCAGGCCCCGCTCCAGAACGCGGACGGAACCCACCCGGCCGGGACGGATACCGGCCCCGCCCTGGCCAGGACGAGCGGGCTTTCCGGGGGGACCGGCGGCCGGGGGCCCGGTTGCCGGCGGGCGGCCGGTCAGTGGATACGCCGGTCAGTTGGCGCAGATGCCGGCCAGGGCGGGCA
>NZ_CEVIVC010000253.1:0-3483 GCF_982290645.1 Protofrankia sp. CiP1_Cm_nod4 | reverse complement strand
GGCGGACGGGGCGTGCGGGGCGGGGCCACGAGGCCCGGGCCCACCCGCCGATCCCTCACTGGAAGGAGTCGTTTCCTGCCTGCGCGTCCTTGTCACCGGATGCCTTGGATGCTCTTCGCCAGCCGGTCAGGAGGGCTGTTCGGCCGAGGAAGCGATCTCACCCGAAGAAATGATCGTGATGGACGCCTGCGTCGGCGGCGGATCCGGAGATCGACATTTTCGGCCGACCGCCTTGATCGCCGATTGTCGAGCCGGCGGTGCGGTGTCAAAGCTCTATCAGGTTGTCGGCCTAAGTGGTACGGTCGACATCCTTGGCACTCTGTCCATGCTCGCTCTGTCCGTGCTCACTCTGTCCATCCTATCGAGTAAGGATGCGCTCGCCGCTACCCCACGATGTTACGCTCCAGCTCTCACCATCGCCGACGCGATTCCCCGGTCGCGCCGATAATGCGACTCGTGGTTATTTCGGGGGCCGCCGCCTTCGTGGTCGGCGGGATGGGGTTCATTTCCTTGTCGGACACGACTGACACATCACCGGTCGTAGCGGGGCCGGTCGTGGCGGGCTCCGCGCCGTCCGGCGCCGCCGTCCGCCCGGACGCGGGCAGGGGGTCTGCCCACGTCGACGACCAGCTGTGGGCGTCGCCGTATCCGGGTCAGGCCTCCCCGTACGCGGTAGGCCCGACAGGTGTCCCGGGTGGTTCCACGGTCGCGGTCAGCGTGCTGACGCCGGGGCAGCCCCCGGAGGCCGGTGGTGGCGTCATCGCGCCGAGTCTGACGGCGGCCGAGCCCGCCGCCGCACCGGCCCAGGGCGGGCCCGCGCCCGCTCCCGCCGCGCCTCTCGCGGGCAAGCCCGCTTCCCCCGCGCCCGCCGCGCCCGCGCCGGCGGCGAACGCCCCTGCCGCGGCGTCCACCCCGAAGCCCGCTCCCACGCCGACGCAGCAGCAGGCCGCTCCGCGGCAGAACTCGTGCCCGAGCCTGCTCGGGCTCCTGCGGCTCTGTCTCAACGTGTCGCTGGGCTGATCCTCCGCCGTCCGGGCGGCTGACCCGGACGGCGGAGGATCGACGGGATCACGCTGCGTCCCTCGTGTTGATCATGAGGTCGCGACCGGGGTGGTACGGCCATGCGGGCCGGGTCACAGCCTGCCCGCATGGAAGATCTTTTTGCTTTGGGGCGCACACCCCGTGGGTATGCGGCGAGGCGTCCGGAGGCACCCACTTCGTGTTGACGGGCCGGACGGGCTGACCGCCCGGGCACGGGCGCCGCGGCCGCTGATCGGTGCCGCGGCCATCGGGCTCGCGGTGAAGTTCGCCGCGGACGCGTACCCGTGACGTCGTCCCACCGGTGGCGAGAGAACACCGACGGGGCCGGGCCCGGAGGCCACCGGAGCCCCCCTCGTCGCCGTCTCCCCTCACCACCGGCAGCACCGGCGTCCCTTTCATACTTTTTGAGCTTTAGGTGATCATACGTCGACTATATGTGACTTGTCCGGCTTTTGCCGGGGCTGCCGGCCGCGCGCGGGGGTCCGGCGGAACGTGTTGAGTCTCGTTGCCACGCTCATAGGAAGAGGTTGCGCCGTGGTTGGCCTATTCTGGGACAGGATGACCGGGTGCCGATCCGACGCCAGAGTCCGTCAGGCCGCACGTCGCGACGTGCTCAGCCGATGTTGCCGTTGCCGGTCCGTAACGCCGGCCAGCCGATCAGCAGGCGCGACACGCCTGTGACGGCGACCTGCGGTGGCTGCAGCGCCCAGTGGAGCGACCCGGAGACCACGCACTGCCGGATCTGCCACGCCACCTGGCAGAACGTGCAGGGTTTCGACGCCCACCTGGCGGACTGCCAGCCGGGCCTGGCCACCCGTTCCGGCCGCGGCGGCCGGAGGTAGGCACCTTCTCCCCGCGCAGGACAGCCGCTCGTCGGGGTGGGGCGGTACGGGACGGAAGAACCGGCCGGGCCCCCGGGCGCTGCCCGTCCGCTCCGGGGGCCGTCGGCCGCCGGGCCGGGGGTGTCCGGGACCGGGAGCGCGGCCCGAGCCCTCAGTCCGGGGGGTCGGGAAGAGGGCCGACCCGTTGGGCGCCGATAGCGAAGCCGGCGAGGTCGATGCTGGTGTCCGTCCTGGGGGCGAACGAGCGGTCACCGCCGCCGTACACGACGGAGAACATGAGCCCGCCGATGCGCAGCTTGTCGGAGATGCGGGGGTCGTACCCGTGCTCCTTGAAGGCTTCCTTGTTGTTGATCCAGACGACCAGCAGCCCCTGGGAGAAGTCCTCGAAGTTCAGCCGGACTCCCTGCTCGACGCAGATCCACCTGTCGAGCTCCCAGGTCCACGTCTTCTTGCCGGAAATATTGACCGGATGGTCCGGACGCGCGGTGTTGGAATAGACGATGCCCTCGCCCCCCTTTCGCCAGCCGAACCGGCTGGCGAAACCGTTCCGGTCGGTGTCGGAGCGCTCCTCGTTCTCCTTCTTGTAGATGACCCCGTAGAATCCGGGGAGTTTCCCGCCCTTGTTGAAGTCGAAGTCGTGCGGGAATCTCACGTAGTAACGCAGGTACATCTCGTAGGCCGGCCGGCCCTCCATGGCCAGGAAGAGCTGGCTGCCACCGTAGGTGTTCCCGTCGTTGTAGACCTGCCGGTCGACGTCGTCGTTGACCGGGCCGGCCGGCAGCGCCACCCGGGCCAGCCGGGGGAAGCGCGGGTTGTCCGAGGGCAGGATCTGCGTGCGGTCCAGGCCGAACGTTGCCCGCTGCTGTGGGATGAGGCCCTTGCCGAAGAAGTCCGCGGCCCCGTTCGCCAGGGTCGGCGGCGGCCCTGGCGCGGGAGGAGGCGTGGCAGCGCCGGCATCCGGCGGAAGGACCTCGCTGGCCGGGTCGAAGGTGTCGGAGGGCCGGGAACAGCCTGCCGCCGCCATGCCCAGCAGGCCGAGCGCCGACCCGAGCACGGCCCGCCGGGTCCGGGCCGGCCGGCCCGGGAGAACGATCCCGTCATCGGTGGGCCGGGAGGGCCGCGGGCCGGGTACTCCGGGCAGGTACAATCCGTTTCCGTCGTTCATCCACCGACTCCCGCTCGTGCGCCGCTGGGCTGGGGGTGATCTCAAGAATTCTCCGGGTTACGATACACTGTCCGCTCGGAGGCATATCGGTGGGTCACCGTGGCCGTCGGCCGTTGTGGTCCTTTTGGGGCAGGCCTATTAGGTGCCGGGCCCCGATCTTTATCCGGGATCGGGCGAGTGTCGTCGCCCGCGTTTTCCGGCGGAAATCCGGCGCCGTCCCGGCTGGTAATTGTCCGTATCGTTTCGCTTGCCAGGTGGCGGTCCCGGCGCGAACGGCGGCCGGGGCGAACGACGGCGACATGGCGACGGTGTGCTGCTACTTTCCGCGTTGAACGCAGTGCGGCCGGGGCCCGGGTGGCGCACCCGCTGCCGACCGGTCGATGACGGTCGTGGGCAGGGACGACAGCCATGGACGGGGACGGACAGGGACGGGCG
>NZ_CEVIVC010000252.1:0-3484 GCF_982290645.1 Protofrankia sp. CiP1_Cm_nod4 | reverse complement strand
GGCTCTTGACCTTGGAAGGATGAGAGCCGTGCCCACCCCTAACAAGTACCCGGCCGAGCTACGCGAGCGTGCGGTCCGGATGGTCTTCGAGGTACGCAAGGAGTCCGGTCAGCGGACCGGCTCGATCACAACCGTCGCCAAGCGGCTCGGGGTTGGCGCGGAATCGCTGCGCCAGTGGGTGAAGCAGGCCGAGGTCGACGGTGGCCAGCGGCCGGGGACCTCGACCGCGGACGCGCAGCGTATTGCCGAGCTGGAACGCGAGGTCCGTGAACTCACCCGTGCGAACGAGATCTTGAAGGCTGCGTCGGCTTTCTTCGCGCGGGAGCTGTGCGCCACGAGGCGCCGAGACAATCGAGGAGGGGTGAGAGACCTTTCCCGCCGGGCTGTCGCAGCAGCCCGGTGAAGCCAGGGGGCAGCCTGATCCGGAGGAACGCCGGGGAGGGTGGCAAGCGGCCCCGACGAAGACAGGCCGTGCCGGGACTGCCAGACGGCGCGGGCCTGTTCGGCCAGGTCAGAAGGTGTAACGGAAGTGAACCAGTGGTTGAAGCTCCGTAACCGCGAAGCCGTGCTCAAATCTGGTGGATATGGGCCGGTGAGCAGCGCGTGACGGTCGGACGATGCTGCGTCCGGGCGTCAACTCCGAAGCCGCGTAGTTCCGGCGGTGGGGAGGCCATGGCGAAGGTCTGCGGCGTAACCGTGGCGATGCTGCCGGAGTAGAGCTGGGCGCCTCACTGACCGATCGATTGCTTGGTGAACGTGGGAACCATCCGGCAGTCGCCTGCGGGCCGTCCAGCCAGGACGGCAGCGGGCAGGCCCGTTCCGGCTGTGGGCTGACGGATGGGGCGGAGGCTGTGTAGTAGTCGCGGGCGTAGCGACCCGTCTCGGAGTCCGGGAAAGCCGGACGCAGGGCAAAGACAGCCAGCAAGTCTGCGGTGATGGATGCTGGAAGACCAGGAGGTTTTCGCCGGTGAATACCGACGAACCGGAATCCGCCTTGTTTAGGGCCGAACGCCGGGTACTGGAGATCCAAACCAAGCTGCACCGGTGGGCGCGTGAAGATGCCCGTCGTCAGTTCGACGATCTGTTCAATTTGGTGGCCGATCCCGCGTTCTTGTTGGTTGCGTGGGATCGGGTGCGGGGCAACAAAGGTGCCAGGACCGCCGGGGTGGACGGGCGTACCGCCGCGTCGATAGTGGCGCGGATCGGGATAAATGAATACCTCGACGGGCTGCGTTCGGCGTTGAAAGATCGCAGTTTCCGGCCGTTACCGGTGCGGGAGCGGATGATCCCCAAGACGGGCGGTAAGCTGCGTCGCCTGGGGATCGCGACCATCACCGACAGGGTGGTCCAGGCATCGCTGAAGCTGGTGCTGGAGCCGATCTTCGAGGCGGATTTTTTCCCATGCTCCTATGGGTTCCGCCCGATGCGCCGGGCTCATGACGCGGTGGCTGAGATTCGGTATCTGACCTCGAAACCACGATGTTACGAGTGGATTGTGGAAGGAGACATCAAAGCCTGCTTCGATGAAATCTCGCATACGTCCTTAATGGACAGAGTGCGGGCACGGATCGGAGACAAGCGTGTCCTGGCCCTGGTGAAGGCTTTTCTCAAATCAGGCGTCCTCGTTGAGGATCGTTTAGTGGGACCTACCACCGCCGGCACCCCGCAAGGGTCGATTCTCTCGCCGTTGCTCAGTAATGTCGCCTTGTCCGTCTTGGACGAGCACGTCGCCCGGTCACCAGGTGGCCCGGGGACCGGCAAGACTGAGAAGGCCAGGCGTCTGCGGCACGGCCTGCCGAACTTCAAATTGGTCCGGTATGCCGACGACTGGTGCCTGGTGATTAAAGGCACCAAATCCGATGCCGAAGCCTTGCGAGAGGAGATCGTGGAAGTCTTGTCCACGATGGGTTTACGCCTGTCGCGGGAGAAGACTCTGATCACCCACATCGATGACGGCCTTGACTTTCTCGGGTGGCGTATCCAACGCCACCGGAAGAAAGGCGCGCGCGAGTATTACGTCTACTCCTATCCGGCCAAGAAGTCCGTCAAAGCGGTCATGGCCAAGGTGAAGACGGTATGCCGCGAGGTCGAGGTGAACCAGCCTCTTGATGATCTGATCCGCAGACTCAACCCTGTGCTGAGGGGCTGGTGCGCCTATTTCCGGCCCGGAGTGTCATCGGTGACCTTCGCCTACCTGAAACATTATGTGTTCGAGACGGTATGGCGATGGATACGCCGGAAGCATCGCCGGTCCACGTGGAAGGAACTGCGCCACCGCTACTGCGGCGGCGGATGGTGGCCTACAAGCCAGAACAGGGAACTTTTCGATCCGGAGAAGGTGAGCACCACACGCTACCGATACCGGGGATCAGTCATCCCTTCTCCCTGGCCTGCCGCTGCCTGACGAGCACATCCGAGCCACAGCGGGACTTGTGGAGCGCCCGGTGCCTTGAAAGGGGCACGCCGGGTGCGGGAAGCGGCCCGGGAAAACGGACCGGCTGAAAGGTTGGAACCGCGTCCCGGGCCGACTTCACCGACCCGCGACTGCCGAGGTAGTCGCGTTCATCGACGAGTACAAAGACGCGGCCGGGGTCGAGCCGATCTGTGAAATCCTGCAGTTTGCCCCGTCGACGTACTATGCCGCGAAGAGCAGGCCGGCGTCGGCCCGGTCTGTGCGTGACGCCGAGCTCAAAGAACAGATCGTCCGTGTGTACAAGGAGAATTTCGAGGTGTACGGGGCGCGGAAGGTCTGGCTGGCGTTACGCGCGGAGGGAGTCGACGTCGCTCGGTGCACCGTCGAGCGGCTGATGCGCGAGCTCGGCCTGGTCGGCGCGGTCCGCGGTGACCACAAGCGGCGGACCACGGTGGCGGATCCGGCGGCCGAGCGGCCCGCGGACCTGGTGAAACGCAACTTCTCGGCCGACCGCCCGAATAAACTGTGGGTGGCGGACTTTACCTACGTCGGGACCTCGCTGGGGGATGCCTACGTCGCTTTCATCACCGACGTGTTCTCCCGCAGGATTGTCGGCTGGCGGCTGGCCTCGCACATGCGTACCGACCTCCCGCTGGATGCCCTGGCAATGGCGATCTGGGCGCGTGACGAGCATCTCGACGGCCTCGTGCACCATTCTGACCAGGGAAGTCAGTACACGTCAATACGCTACACCGACCAGCTTGTCGCGATGGGCGCGAAACCGTCGGTCGGGACCGTCGGTGATTCCTATGACAACGCTCTGGCCGAGTCGGTGAACGGATTATACAAGACCGAGCTTGTGTACCGCCGCGGGCCGTGGCGGACCTTCGAAGAACTCGAACTCGCCACCCTCAAGTGGGTCGACTGGTACAACAGCCGAAGGATCCACAGCGGCTGCGGGAATATGCCTCCCGTCGAGTATGAGCGTTCCTATTACGCCCAGCAATGTGGTAAAGTCTCCGACAGGAGCCAACGATCGTAGTCTCCACCGAACCCGGGGCGGTTCAGTAG
>NZ_CEVIVC010000251.1:0-3501 GCF_982290645.1 Protofrankia sp. CiP1_Cm_nod4 | reverse complement strand
CCCACCCACCCGTCACCACCGTGGAACGTCAAGGAAGACGATCAGATGAGCAGTCAGATCACCGGAGCGCAGTCGCTGGTCCTTTCGCTGGAGGCCGCCGGGGCCGACGTGGTCTTCGGCATCCCCGGTGGCGCGATCCTCCCGGCGTACGACCCGTTGTACGACGCCGAGCGCCTCCGGCACATCCTGGTCCGTCACGAGCAGGGTGCCGGGCACGCCGCCGAGGGCTATGCGCAGGCCACCGGACGGGTGGGCGTGTGCATCGCGACGTCCGGGCCGGGCGCGACGAACCTGGTCACGCCGATCGCGGACGCCTACATGGACTCGGTGCCCCTGGTGGCGATCACCGGCCAGGTGCCGAGCGCGGCGATCGGGACGGACGCGTTCCAGGAGGCCGACATCTGCGGCATCACCCTGCCGATCACCAAGCACAACTTCCTGGTGGCCTCCGCGGACGACATCCCGCGCACGATCGCCGAGGCGTTCCACCTCGCCTCCACCGGACGACCCGGGCCCGTACTCGTCGACCTGCCCAAGGACATCCTGCAGGCGACCACGTCGGTGCTGCCCGCCGACATCTGGCCGCCCACGCTGTGCCTGCCCGGCTACCGGCCGGTGACCCGCCCGCACGGCAAGCAGATCCGCGAGGCGGCCCGGATGATCAGCGCGGCCCGCCGGCCGGTCCTCTACGTCGGCGGCGGGGTGCTCAAGGCGCGGGCCGCCGCCGAGCTGCGTACGCTCGCCGAGCTCACCGGCATCCCGGTGGTGACGACGCTGATGGCCCGCGGCGCGTTCCCCGACTCGCACCCGCAGCATCTGGGCATGCCGGGGATGCACGGGTCGGTCGCCGCGGTGACCGCCCTGCAGAAGTCCGACCTGCTGATCGCCCTCGGCGCCCGCTTCGACGACCGGGTGACGGGCCGGCTCGCCTCCTTCGCGCCGAAGGCCGCGGTCATCCATGCCGACATCGACCCGGCCGAGATCGGCAAGAACCGGGTGGCGGACGTGCCCATCGTGGGGGACTGCCGCGAGGTGATCAACGATCTCGTCGCCGCGCTGCAGGGCGAGCCGCGGGCGGACCTCGCCGGCTGGTGGCGGCAGGTCGACGGCTGGCGCCGGACCTACCCGCTGGGCTACGACCTGCCGACGGACGGCTCGGTCGCCCCGCAGTACGTCATCGAGCGGCTCGGCAGGATCGCCGGCCCGCAGGCGCTGTACGTCGCCGGGGTCGGCCAGCACCAGATGTGGGCCGCGCAGTTCATCTCGTACGAGAACCCCTATACCTGGCTGAACTCCGGTGGACTGGGCACGATGGGCTACGCGGTGCCCGCAGCGATGGGCGCCAAGGTCGGCCGGCCGGACGCGACGGTGTGGGCGATCGACGGTGACGGCTGCTTCCAGATGACCAACCAGGAGCTGGCCACCTGCGCGCTGGAAGGCATCCCGATCAAGGTTGCGATCATCAACAACGGGTCGCTCGGCATGGTCCGGCAGTGGCAGACCCTGTTCTACGACCAGCGGTACTCCAACACCGACCTGGGCACCCGGCCGGACAGTGCCGGCACCAGCGCCGGCACCGGCGGCGGCCCCGGTGCCGGCAGCGCGTCCGGTGCCCCGCGGGGCACGCGCCGGGTGCCGGACTTCGTGCGCCTCGCCGAGGCGCTCGGCTGCGTCGGGATGCGCTGCGAGTCGCCGGACGAGGTCGACGCCACGATCGACAAGGCCATGGCCATCGACGACGCGCCGGTCGTGGTGGACTTCGTCGTCCACCGGGATGCGATGGTGTGGCCGATGGTCGCCGCCGGCGCGAGCAACGACGACATCAGGATCGCCCGGGACATCGCCCCCGATTTCGACTATGAAGAACTGTAGGAAGAGGTTCAGGCCGTGAGCACGCACACCCTGTCGGTGCTGGTGGAGAACAAGCCCGGGGTGCTCGCCCGGGTCGCGGGGCTGTTCTCCCGGCGCGGCTTCAACATCGAGTCGCTCGCGGTCGGGCCGACCGAGCACGACGACGTCTCCCGGATGACGATCGTCGTGTCCGTCGACGAGCTACCGCTCGAGCAGGTCACGAAACAGCTCAACAAGCTGGTCAACGTCATCAAGATCGTCGAAATGGAGCCGTCGGCCGCGGTGCGGCGGGAGCTGGTCCTGGTCAAGGTGCGGGCGGACCTGTCGGTCCGTTCGCAGGTGCTCGAGACCGTCCAGCTCTTCCGCGCGAAGGTGGTCGACGTCGCCCCGGACGCGGTCACCGTGGAGGCCACCGGCACCCGCGACAAGCTCGACGCCCTCATCCGGATGCTCGAACCGTTCGGCATCAGGGAACTGGTCCAGTCCGGCATGGTCGCCCTCGGCCGAGGCCCGCGATCGATTACCGACCGTAGTCTGCGTGCTCTCGACCGGACGGCCTGAGGGCCATGGAGATCCCGTGGGCCCGGTTGCGCCGGGCCCACTGACGAAGAATCGAGGAGATTCGCCCACGATGGCCGAGATCTACTACGACGCGGACGCGTCGCTCGACAACATCACCAACCGTAAGGTCGCCGTCATCGGGTACGGCAGTCAGGGCCACGCCCACGCCCTCAACCTGCGCGACAGCGGCGTGGACGTCCGGGTCGGCCTGCCCGAGGGCAGCCGCAGCCGGGCGCGGGCCGCCGAGCAGGGGCTGCGGGTGCTCACCCCGGCCGAGGCGTCGGCCGAGGCGGACGTGATCATCCTGCTCGCGCCGGACACCGCCCACCGTAAGATCTACGCGGAGTCCATCGCGCCCAGCCTGTCGCCGGGCAAGGCGCTCGCGTTCGGCCACGGGTTCAACATCCGGTACGGGCTGATCGAGCCGCCGGCCGGGGTGGACGTGTTCATGGTCGCGCCGAAGGGCCCGGGGCACCTGGTCCGGCGGACCTTCACCGAGGGCAAGGGCGTCCCGGTGCTGGTCGCGGTCGAGGCGGACGCGTCGGGCGGCGCGCTCGCGCTCGCGCTCGCCTACGCCAAGGCGATCGGCGGCACCCGCGCCGGCGCGCTGCGCACGACCTTCACCGAGGAGACCGAGACCGACCTCTTCGGCGAGCAGGCTGTGCTCTGCGGCGGCGCGAGTGCCCTGGTACAGGCCGGTTTCGAGACGCTGGTCGAGGCCGGCTACCAGCCGGAGGTCGCCTACTTCGAGTGCCTGCACGAGCTCAAGCTGATCGTCGACCTGATGTACGAGGGCGGCATCAGCCGGATGCGCTACTCGATCTCGGACACGGCCGAGTACGGCGACGTCACCCGCGGCCCGCGGGTGATCACGCAGGCGGTGAAGGACGAGCTGCGCCGCATCCTCGGCGAGATCCGGGACGGCTCGTTCGCCCGCGAGTGGGTGGCCGAGGACGACGCGGGCCGCCCGCAGTTCACCAAGCTCGTCGAGGAGGGCAAGAAGCACCCGATCGAGCAGGTCGGCGCCCAGCTGCGGCCGCTGATGTCCTGGATCGCCGAGCCCGTCGACTGACCTGCCCCACCCCGTCC
>NZ_CEVIVC010000250.1:0-3537 GCF_982290645.1 Protofrankia sp. CiP1_Cm_nod4 | reverse complement strand
GCCCTGCCACGAGCCCTGCCACAGCACCCGACGTTGCCACCGACCCTGCCGCAGGCCCCGGCCGTGCCGCGCCCACCCGCCGCGCCCGACGCCCCCACCGTGCCGCGGTCACCCGTCCGGCGCTGGTGGGAGCGCGGTTCCAGCCGGTCGGAATAATCCCGAAAGGTGATCAGGCGATACCGGCGGCCGGGAGCGCCGGCGGCTCATGGCCGAGGCCGGGCCGCTGAGCAGGCGGGTTGAGACCGACAACCCACCCGGAGGATCGCGAGCAGGCCGGCGTCCGACCGTCGGGAACGGTAACCTCCGATCGTGTCCGCATCTCGGCTACTTTTCCGCACCCGGCGGCGACGCCCCGTCGTGCTCGGCCTCCTCGGCGCGCTGGTCCTGGTGCTCACCGGCTGCGACAAGCCGACCCCGCTGGTGACGCTGCAGTCCGGCGACAACTTCGTGCAGGCGCACGCCGCCCAGTACGACCGCGACGGCACAGTGATCAAAAACGACAAGTACCAGGCGCCGGTCCTGCACGCCGTCCCCGGGTCGGTCGTCAACATCGACGTCGCGAAGTCGATCGCCGACAAGGGATATTTCCTGGCGTCCAACGACACCCGGATCACCGACGTCATCACCGAGCCCCACTACCGGCTGTCCGTGCCGGACGGGCGCGGCGAGGTGAACCTGACCGTCTTCCAGGCCCCGCACACCGGCTCCGAGCAGGCCTCCGGAAGCTGGCCGTTCCGGCTCGTCGTCCAGCCGTAGCCCGATGAGCCCCAGTCCTGTCAGCCTCGCCCGCACCGGCCCGGGCGGCGGCACGGCACGTCCCGACGGCACAGGCCCGGCCGTGGCACGCCCGGTCCGCGACCATCCGTCGACCGCCCCGCAGGCGGCCGCGTGAGCCGCATACTGCTCGTCACCGCGATGGCAGCCGAGGCGGACGCCGTCTGCGCCGGAATGATGGGGCCATGGCGGCCCCGGCCCACCATCGGCACGGGTAGCGGCCCCGCCGCTGCCGCCGGTGCGGGCAGGCTGTCGCGCGGTTCGCCGCCGTCGTGGGACCGCCAGCTCCTGACCGCCGTGCGGATCGGCCCCTACCTGGGACGCCGCTCCGGCCCGGTGACCGTCCTCGCCGCCGGTGCCGCCGGCCCCGCCGCGGCCGCCGGCACCGCCACCGCGCTCGCCACCGCCCAGGCCACGGGGGAGCCGTTCGACCTGGTCGTCTCCTTCGGGATCGCGGGCGGTTTCGCCGGCCGCGCGGACATCGGCGACCTGGTCGTCGCGGACGAACTGATCGCCGCGGACCTCGGCGCGGAATCCGGCGTCGACGCCCCGCCCGGCGAACCGGGACAGCCACCCGCGCCGGCGTCCGGCGACTTCCTCACCCTGGAACAGCTCGGGCTCGGAGCCTCCACGCTGACCCCCCGCGAGGAGATCAGCCAGGCCCTCACCAGCGTCCTCGCCGGCACCGGGCGCCCGGTGCGGACCGGACCGGTGCTGACCGTCTCGACGATCACCGGAACCGAGCGGCGGGCCGCGGCCCTGGCGCTGCGTTTCGGCCCGGCCGCCGAGGCGATGGAGGGGTACGCGGTCGCGGTCGCGACGGCGGTGTACGGCACGCCCTTCGCCGAGATCCGCGCGATCAGTAACGCGGTCGGGCGCCGTGACCGGGCCAGCTGGGACGTGCCGGGTGCCCTGGCCGGGCTGAGCGCCGCGGCGGCTGCCCTCACCGCCGGCATCGACACCCTCACCGCGGCCCTGCGCGCCACCGGCTCCGGCTCCGGCGGCCCGGCCAGACCAGCCGGCCCTGCCAGACCAGCCGGGCTGGTCAGACCTGCCGGGCCCGCGGGAGCGACAGGACCAGCCCCGGGCGGCACGTCGTGACCGGCAGCGGGACCGACACCGGGACCGGCACGTCGACGATCCCGACGGTGATCCCGACGTCGCCACCGTCCCTGCCGGTCCCGCTGTCGTTGGCGATCTCTCCGTGCCCGAACGACACGTTCGCCTTCCACGCGCTCACGCACGGGCTGGTCGGGGACGGCACCCCGGTCACGGTGACCTTCGCCGACATCGACGTGCTCAACAGCCGCGCCGCCGACGCCCTCGATGACGTCGTCAAGGTCTCCTACGCGGCCCTGCCCTGGCTGCTGGGCTCCTACCAGCTGCTGTCGGCCGGCAGCGCGCTCGGACGCGGCTGCGGGCCGCTCGTGCTGACCGCCGGCCAGGCCGGCCTGCGTGGCGCCCGCGTCGCGATCCCTGGCATGCGCACCACCGCCTACCTGCTGTTCCGCCTGTGGGCGCAGGGACGCGGGGTGAGCGAGATCGACGTCCTCTCCTTTGAGAAGATCATGCCGGCGGTGCGGGACGGGCGGTACGACGCCGGCCTGGTGATCCACGAATCCCGGTTCACCTATCCGTCCTTCGGCCTGACCGCCATCGCCGACCTCGGCGACTGGTGGGAGTCCGAGACCGGCCTGCCGATCCCGCTCGGGGCCGTCCTGGGGCGTCGTCACCTCGACGGCGCCGCGCTGTCGGCGGTGGTACGGGCGAGCGTGGCCGCCGCGTTCGCCGACCCGGAGGCGTCGCGCTCCTACGTCCTCGACCACGCTCAGGAGATGGACCCGGACGTGGCGGACGCCCACATCGGTCTGTACGTCAACGACTACACCCTGCAACTCGGCGACGAGGGTTACGCGGCGGCCGAGGCCCTGCTGGGCCGCGCGGTCGCCGCGGGCCTCGTCCCGGCCCTGCCTGCCCCCTTGCGCTGATCCGTAGCGAAGCCGATCCGCACCAGAACCGATCCGCACCAGAACCGATCCGTAGCGAGGCCGGAGCCCGGCCCCGGCCTCGGAATTCTGGGGCGAAGGACGGCGGCCCGCCGCGAGGAGCGGCCGTCAGGCGATCAGACCTCCAACTCGTCGGCGACCGCGTGGACGACCTTCGCCACCTTCTGGGCCGTGCGCCGGTCCGGATAGCGCCCCCGCCGCAACGAGCCCTGCACCTCGTCCAACAGTTTGATCATGTCTTCGACCATGCTGTGGAGCTCGTCCGGGCTGCGCCGCGCCGCCTGCGCGGCGGCCTTCGTCACCGACGGTGGAGCCGCGAGCAGCCGCACCGACAACGCCTGGTCGCCACGGCGGCTCGTGGCAACCCCGAACTCGACCCGGTCACCGGGCTTGAGCCCGTCCACACCGGGTGGGAGCGCGGCCTTGTGGACGAAAACATCACCGCCGTCGTCACGGCTGAGAAAGCCAAAGCCCTTGTCGACGTCGAACCACTTGACTCTGCCGGTGGGCACGGAAGACCTCGTTATGAGTAGCGAAGGGGGACTGCCCGGTGAGATACCGGGGTCTCAAGGCTATCCGGGGACGCGCCGACGAGTGGCCGTCCGTACTTTTTCATCACCGAGCAGTAGCACCCGAATGATGGTCACCCGGCTCTCCTGCAAGCCGGGCCAGCCAGGCCTCCCGGTCGGCCTCCCCGATCCAACGGCCTCCCGAACATGACAGACATGATCGCTCCGCTTCTGGCCCACCACCCGGG
>NZ_CEVIVC010000249.1:1169-4149 GCF_982290645.1 Protofrankia sp. CiP1_Cm_nod4 | reverse complement strand
GGAACTGACCGCGACGATCACACCCCGGGACGAAGACGGCCAACCTGACTCCCCGTTGTAACAATTGGTGACGATCCGTATCGTCCGCCCGATAGCGACCGCCGGCCGGAGCAGCGGGCCGCCCACCAGAGGACGGCTGTCATCATGAAGCGGTGAACGCGGGGGGACATACCGACACCGAAGTTACGATAGGCGATAACAAGGTTACAGTCTTCATCAGCTACACCGGAGTGGATGAACCATGGGCGGTGTGGATCGCCTGGCAGCTGCGGGAAGCGGGCTACCGGCCCCAGTTGCAGGCCTGGCACTCGGTCCCCGGCGGCAACTTCGTCAACTGGATCAACGCGGAGCTCGCCGCCGCCGGCTGCGTGCTGGCGATTCTCTCCCCGGCCTACCTGCACTCGAAGTGGTGCGACGCCGAGCTGAACGCCGCCCTCGTCGACGCGGTCAAGGGGCGGCGAACACTGATCCCGGTCCGGGTCACGGCCTGCGAGACGCCGCCGCTGATGCGGCCGTTCAGCCGGATCAGCCTGGTGGACCTCTCCGCCACCGAGGCCCGGCATACACTGCTGACCGAGCTGCGCGCGGCCGTCAACGGTGAAAAGCTGCCCACGACCCCACCGACCTATCCCGGTACGGCCGGTGGTGGCGGGTCGCCGCCACCGTATCCGGGGCCGGACTACGAGCAGCTGACCGGCCGCCTGCTGGACCTGGTCACCCAGGCCTGCCGGTCACGCTACCCGGGCGCCACCGTCGAGCAGATCGCCCGCGGCGGGGGTATGCCGTATGTGAGCGTGGACGGACAGCGCGGTGGGGAACGGCAGCGCTGGCCGGTCGCGGTCAGCGTCGAGCCACCCGACATGGACGCGGTGACCGGTTTTCGCCAACAGATCATCACCCCGGTCTACCTGCCGATGGACGAGTGGGTGGACTCCGAACTGGTCCATCTCGGAAAGCCACCGGCGGAGGAGGTTTTTCGGCAGGCCCGCCGCCACCGGATCCGGATCTACAGCCTCGCCGAGTTCGAGGGCCGCTGGAATCCCCACCGCTACCTGGACCGTCAGGCCCGGCGCCTCGCCGACGACCCGACGTACCCACCCGGCCTGTATGTGCCCCAGCGGTTCACCGTCGCCGGCCCCATCGCCCGGCCCGGACAGCACGGTGTCGTGCAGAACGACGTGTTCATCGCCATGCGCGACTGGCTCGATGTCGAGGACGCCCGGTTCCTGCTCGTGCTCGGCGACTTCGGCCACGGCAAAAGCTTCCTGCTACGCGAACTGGCCCGGCGCCTGCCCACCGAACTGCCACAGATCATTCCCCTGCTCGTCGAGCTGGGCGCGTTGGAGAAGAGCCACTCCGTCGACGACCTGCTCGCCCTGCACCTGACCAAGAGCGACGAGGACGGCGTCAGCGTGCGGGCGGTGCGCCGCATGGTCGACCAGGGCAAAGCCGTGCTGCTGTTCGACGGCTTCGACGAACTGGCTTTACGGGTCACCTACGACCGGGCCGCCGAACACCTCAAAACGGTGTTGTCCGCGGTCACCGACCGGGCGAAGGTCGTGCTGACCAGCCGCACCCAGCACTTCCTGACCGATGACCAGCACCGCACCGAACTCGGCGCCACCGTGCAACTGCAGGCCGCCAGCCGAGAGATCCACCTGGCGGACTTCGATCATGAGCAGATCCGGGAGTTCCTCAGCCTCCTGTTCCACCAGAAACTCACCGCCGCCGAGCAGCAGAGCATCGGGGCCGGCCAGACGGAACGAGACGACGCCTCCCTGTGGGTGGAGGCCCGCCGGCAGGCCGACGCCCGCCTGAAGCTGATCGGGTCGATCGATGACCTGCTGGGGCTGTCGGCCAACCCCCGCATGCTCGGGTTCATCGCCGAGCTGGACGAAGCCGAGCTGGAGGCCGCCCGCACCGCCGACGGTACGATTACCTCCGCCGATCTCTACCAGAAACTGGTCGACCGCTGGCTCAGATACGAGGTGGGCCGCCGCCAGCCAACCCGAGGCGCCTACCAGACCCTCAATATTGACCAGCTGCGCCAAGCCGTTGACGCCCTCGCGATCGTTCTCTGGACCGCGGCCCAGGAGACCACCGATCTGTCCGGCCTGTCTGCGACGGTTCAGGCGACCCTGACCGACCTCGAAACGGTCAAACTGGACGCCGCCCAGGCCACGTTCATCGTGGGCTCCGGCAGCCTGCTTGTGCGCACCTCCGAGGGCACCTTCCGGTTCGTGCACCGCTCGGTGATGGAATACCTCGTCGCGGTCCAGGCCGCCGGACAGCTCACCGCCGGCGGCACCGACGGCACTGGGCCGGAGCTGCTGACCAGCCGGGAGATGTCCGACCTGATGGTCGACTTCCTCCATGGCATCGCCAACCGGACCGTGTTGGAACAGTGGGCTCGGGACATGCTGGCCACGCAGGGAGCAGGCAGCACCGCCCAACGCAACGCCCTGCGTATCGCCCGGAAACTGGAGGTGCAAGCCGAAGACGCCCAGTTGGCCGGCCGGGACCTGCGTGGCCAGGATCTCAACGGCCGGAACCTGCGCTACGCCGACCTGACCAGGGCAAACCTGGCCGGCGCGCGCCTGCACCAGCCGGACCTGAC
This sequence comes from Protofrankia sp. CiP1_Cm_nod4, assembly GCF_982290645.1. Taxonomy (NCBI): domain Bacteria; kingdom Bacillati; phylum Actinomycetota; class Actinomycetes; order Frankiales; family Frankiaceae; genus Protofrankia; species Protofrankia sp. CiP1_Cm_nod4. Next base: position 1,532 of record NZ_CEVIVC010000249.1, on the reverse strand, counting down.
CGGCGCCGACCTGGCCGGGGCGAACCTGTCGGATGCGGTGCTGACCCGTCCGGACCTCACTGACGCCGATCTGAGCCGCGCGGACCTGACCGGGGCTCTGCTGGTCCGCCCGGACCTCACCGGGGCCCGGCTGGCCGGCAGCCGATGGACCGGCGCCGCGTTGCTCCAGCCCACCATCGATCCCGCGACAGCCGGCATCCCCGAACTCGTCCCCGCCGCGATCGTGGGCCGTGACCCCGTCGACCTCATGACCCTGCCCTCCGGCTCGATCAGCAGCGTCGCCATCGCCGGCCGCCTCCTCGCGGCTGCCTGTGGCTCGGCCGTGGTACTGCTCGACGCCACCAACCTGCGGCCCCTGCGCGT
>NZ_CEVIVC010000249.1:0-568 GCF_982290645.1 Protofrankia sp. CiP1_Cm_nod4 | reverse complement strand
TCCCTCAACGGCACCACCCTCGCCACCACCAGCAATGACCGCACAGCACGGCTGTGGGACACCACCACCGGACAAAACACCCACATCCTCACCAGCCACACCGACTGGGTGACCGCGGCGGCGTTCTCGCCCGACGGTGCCGCCCTCACCACCAGCAGCAACGACGGCACCGCACGGCTGTGGGACACCGTTACCTGGCGACTGCTCGTGACTCTCCATCCCCTGCCGGATGGCGAGTGGGCCGCCCTCCTGCCGGATGGGAGGTACAAGAGCTCCGGCGGGGACGTCCGTCCGCTGCTATGGTGGGCGGTCAAGCTACGCCGGTTCGAGCTCGACGAGCTCGCCGAACTCGACCCCGCCTACCAGCCGCTCGACCCGGTCGCGCCCATCCCCGGGCTGGGCCGGATCTCCCTCAGCACGCCGCCGGCGGCACAGCCGCAACAGCCGCGAATGCCGCCGCAGCAGCCACAGCGGCGAGGGGGAGCAGGCTGGCGATGACGCTGGTCCCCATCCTGATTACGGCGTCATTACGGCATCGGTAGGGCGTGCCGGAGAACTCTCCGTGAGG
>NZ_CEVIVC010000248.1:1042-4035 GCF_982290645.1 Protofrankia sp. CiP1_Cm_nod4 | reverse complement strand
GGCCGACGCTCAGGATGCCGACGACGGCGACGGATCGTTTGCCGATGGCCGGATGATCGAACGCCCCGTCCCGGGGGTCTGGGGCGGGGCGTTCGTGGGGGTGCTGTCGCTGTGGTCGGTGTGCTGTCGCTGTGGTCGGCGGGGTGTTGTTAGTCGTCGGTGATTTCGGCGAGGGCGGCGCGGGCGGATTTCTCGTCGACGATCGCGTGTCCGGCGGCGTAGGCGGCGACGAGGGCTTGGACCGCGAGGTTGTTTACCGCTCGGGGGTAGCCCCGGGCGGTCGTGTGGATCAGGGTCATCGCGTCGTTGGAGAACAGGGTGTCGGACCGGCCGGCGAGGCTGATGTGGTGGCGGATGTAGCTGGCGGTCTCCTCGGGGGTCATCGGGGGCATGGTGTAGCGGATCGTGATGCGCTGCTCGAGGGCGGCGAGGACCGCCAGGCGCATGGTGCGGCGCAGGGTGGGCTGGCCGACGAGCAGGGTCGCGAGCGGGGAGTCGGAGTCGATGGCGTGGTTCGTGAGCATGCGGACGGTCTCGAGCTGGTCGTAGCCGAGTAGGTGGGCCTCGTCCAGGACGAGGACGGGTGTGCGGCCGCGTTCGTCGCGGGCGGAGGCGAGTGCTGCGGCTGACTGGGCGATCAGCCGGGAGGACAGGTTCGTGGGTGGGGCGCCGAACGCGGTCACGATGGCCTCGTGAATGCCCCGGACTCCTATCTGCGGGTTGCCAAGATAGATCACGGTGTGGCGGGACGGGTCGAGGTCGGCGAGCGCGGTGCGGACCGCGACGGTCTTGCCGGCGCCGACCTCGCCGGTGACGATCCCGATGCCGCGCTCCGCGATGCACCAGGACAACCGGGCGACGGCCTGGTTGTGGGCGTCGTGGCGGTGCAGCATGCCGGGGGCGAGGTCGCGGCTGAACGGGGTGCGGGTGAAACCGTAGTGCGCACGCAGCTTTTCGAGCATCAGAACGGTTCCTTGAGGGGGAGGGTGAACGCGGCCGGGTCCGGGGTGCTGTCACGGTCACGGCAATGGGTGGTGATCACTGTGGTGGCGAGGTCCTGGACGGTGACGGCGACGTGCAGGACGGTCTCGGCGATCAGGAGGTGGTCGTCGGTGAGGGCGGGGTTGACCAGGTCGCAGGCGGCGTGCGCGATGTCGGAGGCGGCGCGGGAGAGTGCGAAGGCCTCGGCGAGCAGGTCGGGGCCGATGCCGCCGGTGGCGTCGATGGCGCTCATGCGGCGCCCTTGCGCTGCGGGCCGGCTGGGTCGTCGGGGCCGGTCTGGCCCGGGGTGTCGGCGAGCGCCGCATAGTTGATCTTTTGGGTGAGGGTGGTGGTGTGGCGTTCCTGCACGAGGGCGAGATAGTCGATCTGTGTGGGACGGGCCGGTTCGGTCGGGGTTTCCGGGCGGGCCTTGGGATGGCTGTGCCGGGTGATCTCGAACGGGGTCGCGGTGCCGATGTCGGTGTTGCCGAGGCGCAGCGCGATGGTGGTCAGGTCGAACGGGTCGAAGACGCACTCGACGCGCTGGCCGGCAAGCCCGGCGGGGACCTGGTAGCGGTTGGCGTGCAGGGAGATCAGGCCGGTGCGGGACACGGTGCGGTGGGTGGACCAGCGGAACGCCTCGGTGAGCTCGTCAGGGGTGGCGTGGCGGAACGGGCCGCCGGTCTGCCAGCGGTGCAGCGGCGCGGCGCCGGTCTCGGTGTGGACCTGGCGGTGGTACTGCGCTTCGACCCAGGCCTGGAACTTGCCGTTGAGGTCGTCCAGGCTGGTCACGGGGCTGGCGGTCCCGGTGGGGGTGGCCTCGTCGGCGATCTCGACGAGGAACTGGCCCCGCACCGTTGCGAAGAAACGTTCGATCTTGCCGCGTCCTTCGGGCCGGTGCGGGGTGGAGTGCGCCAGCCGGATCCCGAGCTTCGCGCAGGCGCGCAGCAGCCAGGCGTCGGAGAACGCCGAGCCGTTGTCGACGTAGATCTTGGAGGGGATGCCGCGGGCGGCGAGCGCGGGGCGTAGCGCCGCGGCGAGCCGGACGGTGTCCTCCGCGTAGCCGAACCGGTAGCCGACGACCGCGCGGGAGTAGTCGTCGAGGAACGCGAACAGGTAGGTCTTCCGCCCGGCGATCTTGACTGCGTGCAGGGCGTCTCCCGTCCACAGATCATTAGGTGCTGCTGCCTGGAACGGGGAGAACACCTCCCGGCCGGTGGCCGCCGCGGCGAGCTGGCGGGTCCCGATGCCGGTGCGGGTGAAGAAACGCTGCAGCGTGCGCTCGGTCGGGGACCAGCCATGGGTGGCCACCAGGATCCGGCGGACCTGCGCGGCGGTGCGCTCGGGCCGCTCGCGTTTGAGCGCGCTCGCCAGCGCGAGGACGTCGGCCGGTGTGCGCGGCCCGGCCTGGCGCGGCGAGGGCACCAGAGCGTCGAACCCGCCCGACTTCCAGCTCCTGACCCATCTGTCCAGCGTCCAGCGGGTCACCCGCACCGGCCGGCCGTCCGGGTCGACGTGCTCCCGGGCGGCGAGCGCGCGGACCAGCACCCCGCGCTGCCTGGTCGTCAACGCCTCGTCGGCAAGATCGCGTATGAGCATGTAGCGGAACAGGCCGATCTCCCGGGCCCGTGCACGCCGGGCCGCCTCGTCGTCGTCATCCAGGGACACCGCCACCACCTCCTCGCAGGACCCCGCGACCGAAGTGATCACGGTTGTCCTCAGACTGGCGGCACCGCGGCCCGCCGCCCAGGGGCGCACCCATGTTGATCGACGATCACGAAACGGTCGTGATCATCCAGGTGGGAGACGGAGAGAGCAGCTGGCCGTTTGTGGCCCCGACCGCGATCGCCCACGGCGACACCGTGCCGAGCAGCGGCCACCGCGCCCCAACCGCCACCGTCGCCCCGGCGATCGCCGCGAGCGCATCGGCGAGCGGTGACCCCGCCGGCGCTGGTGCCACCGCGTCGACGCCGACCTCGACGAGCAGGCCCGTGAACACCCGGCGCACGTCA
>NZ_CEVIVC010000248.1:0-664 GCF_982290645.1 Protofrankia sp. CiP1_Cm_nod4 | reverse complement strand
CGCGCGACGCCACGCGCGCCAAGCCCGCCGGCCGCCGCAGCCAACGCCGCCCAGATCACCGCCACCACATCCGCACGGCGCGCCAGCACCACCACCGGCAACAGCACATGCGTGCGTCCACAGCCCGCGCAGCGCGCCCGCCGGGGCTGTAGCCACAGCGTCGCCCAGCCGAGATCCCGCACCGGCCGCCGTATCGACCAGCCCCACCCACCGAGCACCCCGCCGCAATCCCGGCAGGCCAGCTCACCCGCCCGAAGCTGCCGCTCGACCACACCCCGGTCAGCATTTACCGTGAGCACCGCGCCCTCCAGGCGCCTCACGGCCCTTCCCCGGGTTTCCCGCCAAGGACTTTTACGGGGAAGGGCCGTTCCCCTGTCCCGACATCGCTCACAGTGACGCCGTTGACAAACCGGACACCCATCCCACGGTCACAAACCAGACATCACCATCCGCAGCGACCCGCTCGCCGCCACCCTCCGCCGTCGCCGCCCGAGGCCAGACACGCACCCACCCGAGGCATCACAGCGAAAGATCAGAAACGCTGTTCGTCGGCACGCTGTCGTCGCCCATGACCGCCCACCTCAACCCAACGCCAGCCCACCACCATCAGCACCGTCAATGACGCCGCAGCCTCCGTCGTCGGCATCTTGCATGTCGCCTAACA
>NZ_CEVIVC010000247.1:2345-3786 GCF_982290645.1 Protofrankia sp. CiP1_Cm_nod4 | reverse complement strand
CACCTCTCCCGCGAGAGGACAACGGAAGGGCAGCGGAAGAGGGCGGGATCAGGGGAAGATCGCGCCGGGGTTGAGGATGCCGAGTGGGTCGAGGGCCTGTTTGATCCGCAGTGACAGGTCGAGGGCGTCACCGCCGACCTGGTCGGCCAGCCACGCCTTCTTCAGCCGGCCCACCCCGTGCTCGCCGGTGATCGTGCCGTCGAGGCGGATCGCCAGGTCCATCACCTCGCCGAACGCGAGCTGTGCCCGGGCGGCCGCGGCGGCGTCGGCGGGATCGAAGACGATCAGCGGGTGGGTGTTGCCGTCGCCGGCGTGGGCGATCAGCGCGATCGTCACGGCGCGGGCGGCGGCGATCGCCTCGATGCCCGCGACCAGTTCGGGCAGCCTGGGCAGCGGCACACCGACGTCCTCCAGCAGGACGGTGCCGCGACGTTCGACCGCCGGGATGACGCCGCGGCGGGCGACGACGAACGCCTCGCCTTCCGCCGGGTCGTCGGTGGCCAGCACCTCGGTCGCGCCGTGCGCCTGGCACGCCTCGGCCATGCTCCTCATCTCGAGCTCGGCGGCAAGGTAGCGGCTGTCCGACCGGGCGAGGAGCATCGCGGCCGCGTCGCGGTCGAGCCCCATGTGGAGCATGTCCTCCACGGCGTTGATCGACACCTGGTCCATGTACTCGAGCATCGCCGGCCGCAGGGCAGCGGTGATCGCCAGGACGGCGGCCGTCGCCTGCCGGGTGCTGGCGAACGTGGCGACCAGGGTGCTCGACGGCGGCTGGGCCGGCAGGAGACGCAGCGTCACCTCCGTGATGATCCCGAGGGTTCCCTCGCTGCCGACGAACAGCTTGGTCAGGGACAGGCCGGCGACGTCCTTCAGCCGCGGGCCGCCGAGGCGCACCGCCGTCCCGTCGCTCAGCACGACCTCGAGCCCGAGTACGTAGTCGGTGGTGACGCCGTACTTGACGCAGCACAGACCGCCGGCGTTCGTCGCCACGTTGCCGCCGATCGAGCAGATCTCGAAGGACGACGGGTCAGGGGGGTACCACAGCCCGTGGGCGGCGGCAGCGGCCTTCACCTCGGTGTTGAGCAGGCCCGGCTGCACGACCGCCATCCGGGTGCGGGGACTGACCTCGATCGCCCGCATCCGCTCGGTCGACAGCACGATGCCACCGTCGACGGCGGTCGCGCCGCCCGAAAGGCCGGTGCCGGCGCCGCGCGGGACGACCGGCACCCGGTGGCGCGCCGCCCAGCGCAGGGCCGCCTGCACATGCTCGGTCGACTCGGCGCGCACGGCGGCGAGCGGCATGCCCGCCGCCGGGTCCGCGGCCCGGTCGCGACGGTACTTCTCCAGCAGGTCGGGATCGGTGACGACGACGCCGGCGGGCAGCGCGTCGACCAGTTCGGCGAGCGTCACGTCCACAGCACCTCCCGGGCCGCCGCACCCT
>NZ_CEVIVC010000247.1:0-2285 GCF_982290645.1 Protofrankia sp. CiP1_Cm_nod4 | reverse complement strand
TGGCCGCACCCTGGGTTGACTCCACCGCGGCGAGGGTCAGCCGGTCGGGACGGCGGTGAGCGCCTTCACCTCGCGCCGCCGGCGGTGGAGGATCAGCTCGGTGTAACCGTTCGGCTGCCGGGCCCCTTCGAAGATCAGCTCAGCCGCGCTCCGGAAGGCGATGCTGGAGTCGAGGTCCGGCGTCATCGGCCGGTAGCTGGCGTCCCGGGCGTTCTGCTGGTCGACGACGACCGCCATCCGGGCGAGGCTCCCGCGGACCTGCTCGGGCGTGATGACCCCGTGACGCAGCCAGTTCGCCATCAGCTGGCTGGAGATGCGCAGCGTGGCGCGGTCCTCCATCAGCGCGACGTCGTGTATGTCGGGCACCTTGGAGCAGCCGATCCCCTGGTCTATCCAGCGGACGACGTAGCCGAGTATCGACTGGATGTTGTTGTCGACCTCCCGCTGGCGGTCCGTCTCGCTCCAGTGCGACGGGTCGCCGACGGGAATGCGCAGGATGTCACGGACGTCGGCCCGGCTACGGCCCGCGATCTCCTCCTGGCGGGCGGCGACGTCGACCCGGTGGTAGTGCAGCGCGTGCAGCGTCGCCGCGGTCGGCGAGGGCACCCAGGCCGTCGACGCCCCGGCAAGAGGCTGCGCGATCTTCTGCTCGAGCAGGTCGGCCATCAGGTCGGGCATCGCCCACATGCCCTTGCCGATCTGGGCGCGGCCGCGCAGGCCGGCGGCGAGCCCGACGTCGACGTTGTGGTCCTCGTAGGCGGCGATCCAGCGCTGCCTCTTCATGTCGGCCTTGCGGACCACGGGACCGGCCTCGAAGGAGGTGTGGATCTCGTCGCCCGAGCGGTCCAGGAAGCCGGTGTTGACGAACACGATCCGCTCGCGGGCCGCGTGGATCGACGCGGCGAGGTTCACCGTCGTGCGGCGCTCCTCGTCCATGAGACCGATTTTGATCGTGTTGGGCGGCAGTCCGAGCAGCCGCTCGACCCGGCCGAACAGCGCGACGGTGAACGCCACCTCGTCGGGGCCGTGCAGCTTCGGCTTGACGATGTAGACCGACCCGGTCCGGCTGCCCGGCCGCTCGGCGTCCGCGCGCAGGCCGGGCAGGGCGGCGAGCGAGGTGACGACCGCGTCGAGGAGGCCCTCGAACACCTCCTCGCCCGCGCCGTCGAGAACCGCGTCCGTGGTCATCAGGAGCCCGACGTTGCGGACCAGCAGCAGCGCCCGTCCGGGCAGCCGGAGCTCGCCCGCGCCGTCGGGGGCGGTGAAGACGCGGTCGGGCGCGAGGGCCCGGGTGAACGACGAGCCGTCCTTGACGACCTCGGCGGCGAGATCGCCACGGTTGAGCGCCAGCCAGTTGCGGTAGGCGGCCACCTTGTCCTCGGCGTCCACCGCCGCGACCGAGTCCTCGAAGTCCACGATCGTGGTGACGGCGGCCTCGAGGACGACGTCCTGCACTCCGGCGGGGTCGCCGGCGCCGATCGTCCCCGCCCGGTCGACGCGGATCTCGACGTGCAGCCGGTGGTGGACGAGCAGGACGCGCTCGGGCGCCTGCGGCGGACCGGTGTACCCGCGCAACCGCGCGGGGTCGGCCAGTGACGTCGTCGCGCCGGAGAGCAGCGTCACCACCAGCTCTCCGGCGCTGACGGTGTAGCCGGCCGCCTCGGCGTGGCTGCCCGCCCGCAGCGGCGCCACCTCGTCGAGGAACGCCCGCGCGTAGGCGATGACCTTCGCCCCCCGCACCGGGTTGTAGGGGCCGGAGCGCGCGGCCCCGCTGTCCTCGGCGATCGCGTCGGTGCCGTAGAGGGCGTCGTAGAGAGAGCCCCACCGGGCGTTCGCCGCGTTGAGCGCGAAGCGCGCGTTGAGCACCGGCACCACGAGCTGGGGGCCGGCGACGGCGGCGATCTCGTCGTCGACACCGCCGGTCGAGATCTGGAACTCGCCCGGGCCGGGCCGCAGGTAGCCGATCTCGGTGAGGAGGTCGTGATAGGCGTCGGCGTCGTGCGGACGCCCGGCGTTGGCGCGGTGCCAGGCGTCGATCCGGTGCTGTAGCCGGTCCCGCTCGGCGAGCAGCGCCCGGTTGGTGGGGGTCAGGTCCGTGACGATCTCCTCGACGCCCCGCCAGAACCGCCCGGCGTCCAGCCCCGAGCCGGCGAGGGCCTCGGACGTGACGAAGTCGTACAGGATGGTCGCCACCTGGAGTGTTCTCACCCGGGTGCGGTCGGTCATGAGGTGCCGCCTTTCGCGTCGTCAGGGGCAGAACCAGGAGCGGAGGCAGGGGCGGGATC
>NZ_CEVIVC010000246.1:0-3755 GCF_982290645.1 Protofrankia sp. CiP1_Cm_nod4 | reverse complement strand
GTGCCGCCCTCGTCGATGACGGCGAGTTCGACGCCGACCTCGACCGTTTCGTCCTCGGCCACCCGGATGGCACTGATCACGCCGGACGCGGGTGCGGGGATCTCGGTGTCGACCTTGTCCGTACTGACCTCGAGGAGCGGCTCGTCGGCCTCGACGCGCTCGCCTTCCTTCTTCAGCCAGCGGGTGACGGTGCCCTCGGACACGCTCTCACCCAGACGGGGCATCGTGACGGACACAGACATGGGGTAGGGCTCCTTTGCGGCGTCCGACCGACCGTGGACGACGGGCAACGGCTACGAACGCGATGGGTGCGGGGCGACTCGGAGGGCCTGCGATGACGCGGCGGGCACCTGCCGCCGCGTCATCGCAGGCCCTGATGGCTGGTGGGCGGGCGGGTACACGATCATGGTGTCTGTCGTGTACCCGCGGGCCCTGGTGACTACCAGTGGGGCGGGGGGTGTGCGGCGGTGGCCGGCGTCGCGCATCCGTGGCCCCCGATCGGTCGGTTGACTGTGCTGACTGTCAGTTGTGGGAGTGCAGCGGCTTGCCGGCCAGCGCCAGATGCGCCTCACCGATGGACTCGGACAACGTCGGGTGCGGGTGGATGAGCTGGGCCACCTCGGCGGGCAGCGCCTCCCAGCTGGTGATCAGCTGGGCTTCGGCGATCAGCTCGCCAGCCCGGTCGCCGACGATGTGGACGCCCACCACCGGGCCGTCGGGCACGGCCACGAGCGTCACCGCGCCGGCGGTCTGCAGGATCTGCGCCTTGCCGTTGCCCGCCAGGTCATAGGTCTGGGTGACGATGTCCCCGTACCGCTGCTCCGCCGCGGCCGAGGTCAGACCGACCGAGGCCACCTCGGGGTGCGAGTAGGTGACCCGCGGGATGTTGTCGTAGTCGACCGGCGCCGGGTCCAGCCCGGCCAGGCTCTCGGCGAGGAAGATCCCCTCGGCGAAGCCGACGTGGGCGAGCTGGAGGCCGGGGCGCAGGTCGCCGATGGCGGAGACGGTCGGCACGTTGGTGCGCAGCTGGTGGTCGACGAGGACGTACCCGCGGTCCGTCGCGATGCCGACCTCCTCGTAGCCCAGCCCCTCCGACACCGGCCCGCGCCCGACCGCCACCAGCAGCAGCTCGGCCTCGATGGTCGTGCCGTCCTCGAGGGCCACCGTGACACCCTCGTCGGTGGTCTTCACACCGGCGAACCGGGCGCCGAGGTGCTGCTTGATGCCGCGCCGGCGGAAGGCCCGCTCCAGCAGCTTGGAGCTGGACTCCTCCTCCAGCGGCACCAGGTGGGGCAGGGCCTCGACGATGGTCACCTCGGCGCCGAAGGAGCGCCACACCGAGGCGAACTCGCAGCCGATCGCGCCGGCGCCGAGCACCACGGCGGATGCCGGCACCCGGTCGAGCCGGAGGGCGTCGTCGCTGGTGATCACCTGGTGGTGGTCGACCTCCAGGCCCGGCAGCGACTTCGACTGCGACCCGGTCGCCAGCACGACGTGGCGTCCGGTGACTACCCTGTCGCCCACGGCGACGGATGTTGGTGACACGAGTCGTCCGTAGCCCTCGACGAACTCGATGCCACGGGTGTTCACCAGGCCGGTCAGCCCGCGGTAAAGCTTGCTGACCACCGAGTCCTTGTAGGAGTTGACCTTCGCGATGTCGATTCCCTCGAAGGTCGACAGAATCCCGAAACTACCGCTTTCGTGAATATTGTCCGCGACCTCCGCCGCGTGCAGCAGCGCCTTGGTCGGAATGCACCCGCGATGCAGGCACGTTCCCCCCAGCTTGTCCTTCTCGATCAGAGAAACGGTCAGGCCGAGCTCCGCGGCACGCAGAGCCGTCGCGTAACCGCCACTGCCGCCGCCGAGGATGACCAGGTCGACGGGACCCGCCGCAGAGTCCACCACGCCAGGTGTCCCTTCTCGTTGACTGGTTAGGATGCGTTCAGTCTTTCATGTCACCTCAGTGCGGCGTCGGAGGTCCGCCGCGACTGTGGTGCATGACGCCGGTATTTCATCGGGCTACTTCCGTGCGGTGCCCGTTACCCGCTGGTAGTTGGTTCACCGGACGTCCGGCCGCTGGTTGCCGGCAACGTTCTCGGCGAGTTGGAGCAGGGTCCGGACGATCACCCCGGTGCCGCCCCTGGGGGTGTGCCCGTACGGTTCGCCGCCGTTCCAGGACGGCCCGGCGATGTCGATGTGCGCCCAGGGGACGTCCTCGGGCACGAAGGTGCTCAGGAAGTGGGCGGCGACGAGCATGCCGCCCTCCCGGCCGCCGCCACCGGCGACGTTGGCCAGGTCGGCGACGGCCGAGTCGAGCACCTTGCGCAGCTCCGGCGGCAGTGGCATCGGCCACACCGCCTCGCCGCTGTCGCGGGCGGCCGCGACGACCCGGTCGACCCCGCCGCCGCGGCCCATCACCCCGGCGGTGCGCTGCCCCAGGGCGACGATCTGCGCGCCGGTGAGCGTGGCGACGTCCACGATCAGGGCGGGGGACTCCTCGGCGGCGCGGGCGAGGGCGTCACCGAGGACCAGGCGTCCCTCCGCGTCGGTGTTGAGCACCTCCACCCGGGTGCCGCCGCGCAGGGCCAGGACGTCGCCCGGCCGGATCGCCCCGCCCGAGGGCATGTTCTCCGCCAGCGGCAGCCAGCCGACGAGGCGGACCGGCAGGTTCAGCCGGGCCGCCGCGACGAGCGTCGCGAGCACCGAGGCGGCCCCCGCCATGTCGGTCTTCATCCACTCCATCGCGCCCGCGGGCTTCAGCGACAGGCCGCCCGAGTCGAACGTGATGCCCTTGCCGACGAGGGTGAGCGCGGGCCGCTCGGCGGCCGGCGAACCGGCCGGGCGCCACTCCAGGCGGACGAGGCGGGGCGGGTTCACCGAGCCCTGGCCCACCCCGAGGATGCCGCCGAACCCGCCGTCGGCCAGCGCCCGCTCGTCGAGCACGTCGACGGTGACGCCCACCTCGCCCGCGCGCCGGGCCGCGATCTCGGCGAACGTCGCCGGCGGCAGATGCCCGGGCGGGGTGTTGACGAGGTCGCGGACGAGCGCCACGGACTCCACCGCGACGCCGGCCCGGCGCACCGCGTCGTCGGCGGCGGCCTGGGACACGTCGTCCACCACGAATGTGATTTCGCTCACGGGCAGACGGTGGTCGTCCGCGGACGTGGCCCGGAACTCCCGGAAGGCGTAGGCGCCGAGCAGCGATCCCTCGGCCACGGCGCGCAGCCGCGCCGGCCCGGGGGTGCCGGCGACGAGGGCGAGGGTGGTGGCCACCCGGCTGGTGCCGGCGAGCGCGCGCATGGCCGCCCCGGCCGCGCGGCGCAGCGTCTCATGGCCGATGCCGCCGTCGGCCGCCGCCGCGTCCGCAGCCGCCCCGGTGCCCTCGTCCGCGCCCGTATCCGCTGGTGATGTGCCCGCCGCCGGCGGCTGTGCCGGCGGCGCGCCGACGCCGACCGCGAGCACCGTCGGGATGCGCAGGGTCCCCAGAGTCGCGAACCGGACCAGGTCACCGGCCTTGCCGGTGGCCCCCAGGTCGGCGAGGACCGTCGCGAGCCGGCCACCGAGTGCCATGTCCAGCTCCTCGGTGCCACCGAGCGGGATGGGACCGTCCTTGCCCGTCGCGACACCGATCACCAGCGCGTCAGCATCAAGATCCAGCACGGATGAGGTTGTCACGGCAGTCACGGTCATGCCGAGAGACTACGGAACACACCACAGGACGATGCAGAGCCGGGTCCTCCACACCGTCCCACAGC
>NZ_CEVIVC010000245.1:0-3831 GCF_982290645.1 Protofrankia sp. CiP1_Cm_nod4 | reverse complement strand
CCCGGCGGCTACCCACCGCCCCACCGGCCGGACGAGCACTACCAGCGGGACGAGCGGGGACGGCTGGCGGAACCGGCCCGGCCGCCCGCAGGACGGCCGGCGGACCGGGGACGTCCCGCGGGCGGCCGGGCCGGGAAGGCCACCGGGCGCAAGGCGATGACCCTCGGCCGGGCCAGCGGCACCATGGCGATCGGTACGGTGGCCTCCCGGGCGTCGGGGTTCCTGCGGACGGTGGCGATCGCCGCGGCGATCGGCACCGGCGCGGTCGGGGACGCCTACAACGTCGCCAACACCACCCCGAACATCCTCTACGACCTGCTGCTCGGCGGGGTGCTGTCCAGCGTGATCGTGCCGGTGCTGGTCCGGGCGGCCAGGGAGGACCCGGACGAGGGCGAGGCGTTCGCGTCCTCGCTGCTCACCCTGGTGGTGCTGGGGCTCGGTGTCATCGTGGTGGCCGCGACGCTGGCCGCGCCGGCCATCATCGGCGTCTACCTGGCCGCCGGCGGCGCCGAGCAGGATCTCGCCGTGACGTTCCTGCGGTGGTTCCTCCCGCAGGTGATCTTCTACGGGCTGGGCGCCACGATCGGGGCGATCCTCAACGTCCGCCAGTCGTTCGCCGCGCCGATGTTCACGCCGGTGCTCAACAACCTGATCGTGATCGCGACCTGCGTGGCGTTCATCTTCGTGCCCGGGCCGCGCCCGCCCACGGTCGGCGGGATCAGCGACACCCAGATCACCGTCCTGGCCGCCGGCACCACCCTCGGTGTCGTGGTCATGACGCTCGCGCTGCTGCCGTCGCTGCGGGCGGCCGGCTTCCGCTACCGGCCGCGGCTGGACCTCACCCACCCCGGGCTGCGCCAGGCGGTGCGCCTGGCCGGCTGGACGCTGCTCTACGTGGCGATCAGCCAGCTCGGCTACCTGGTCATCGTGCGTCTCGCCAGCTCCACGACGGCGTACACCGTGTACACGTACGGGTACCAGATCTTCCAGCTCCCCTACGCCATCGTCGCGGTGTCCGTGATCACCGCGCTGTTGCCGCGGATGAGCGTGCATGCCGCGGACAACCGTCGCGACCTGGTCCGCCAGGACCTGTCCACCGGGACGCGGCTGGCGGCGGTGGTGATCGTGCCGGCGGCACTCGCGCTGCTGGCGCTGGGCCGCCCGGTCGCGGTCGCGCTGTTCAACCACGGCGCGGTCAGCTACGCCGAGGCCCTGCGCATCGGGGACACCCTGGCCGCGTTCGCCGTCGCCCTGGTGCCGTTCTCCCTGTTCCAGGTGCAGCTGCGGGTGTTCTACGCCCACCAGGACAGCCGGACCCCCGCGCTGGTCAACATGGGGATCGTCGCCACCAACATCGCCGGCGCGGCGGCACTGAGCGCGCTGCTGCCCGACCGGCTGCGGTCGGTGGCGCTGGCGCTGGCCTTCGCCGTGTCCTACCTGGTCGGGGCCGTGGTCTCCTCGGTCCTGCTGCGGGGCCGCCTGGGCGGTATCGACGCCAGCCGGACCGCCCGCATGCTCACCCAGGTGACCATCGCCGGCGGGCTGGGCGCGGTCGTCGCCGCGGGGGTCTGCGCCCTGGTACGAGAGGTGCTCGGCCGGGGCTGGCTCGGTTCGGGCGTGAGCGTCGTGCTCGCCTGCGCGGTGGGGCTGCCCGTCTACCTGGTGGCCATCGTCCGGATGCGGCTGCCCGAAATGGCCGCGCTCGCCACAGCCGTCCGGGGCCGGTTCGGTGCACGATCGACACACTGATCCCGACTGATCCCGGCTACAACCGACACAGCGCCCGGGCGCTCCCCCAAAGGCTCGTACACTGAACAGGCTGCATCCGGCTACGACAGTCGGACGCGTCGGCGATGACGGAGGCACTGTGGTCGACGGGCACAACCGACCGCCACAGGTCGACGTCGATAATGACGTGACGAGCAGCGCGACCTGGAAGGCCGGCACCGTGGCGGTACCGGCGTCCCCCGACGCCACCGGCCCGATGGATCCCCCCGGGCCCCCCACCCTGCCGGTCAGCACCGTGCTGGACGGCAGATATCAGCTTCTGTCGGTCATGCACGCACGTGGGCCGGTCACCCTGTGGCGCGGTGACGACCGGATCCTCGCCCGGCCCGTCGCCGTCCGTGTGGTGCAACACACCGGCACCGGCGCGCGCGACTCCGCGGCCCTCGACCGTGCCGCCGAGATGCTGCTGTCGGCCGCCATCGGCTCCGGCCGGCTGGTGCACCCGGGCGCGGCATCGACCTACGACGCCACGTCGACCACCACCGAGGCCGGCCGCGTCTCCTACGTGGTGAGCGAATGGGTGGAGGGCCGCTCCCTGCAGGCGCTGTCCGCGCAGCGGCCGCTGCGCCCGGACCAGGCCGCGACCGTCCTGCTCGCCGTCGCCCGGGTGCTCGCCGCCGCCCACGAACGCGGCATCCACCACGGTGACCTGCGCGCCAGCGACGTCATCGTCTCCGGCCACGGCATGGTCAAGGTCGTCGACCTCGGCACCGGCTCGGTCGTGGCGGCGCTGGAGAAGGGCGCGCACAGCCAGGCCGAGCCCTGGGCCGGCTCCGTCGGCGCCGCCGAGGACGTCCGGGCCATGGGCGGTCTGCTCTACGCCGCGCTGACCGGGCACTGGCCGTTGGACCGCGGCGACACCGGGCTCCCCCCGGCGGCAAGGACCGACGACGGCCAGGTGCGCTCGCCACGGCAGGTCCGCGCGGACGTCCCCCCGGACCTTGACGCGCTCACCCTGGCCGCGCTCGGGGACGACCGTGCCCACCGGCCGGCGATCACGTCCGCGGCCGAGCTCGCCGAGGCGCTCGAGGATCTCGCCCCCGCGGACGGCACCCTGGATCTCGGCCGGGTCCGGTTCGACGACGAGCCGTCGCTGACCCGGACCATGACCACGGGGCCCTCGACCGCCGGTTACACCGTGGACGGGTCCGATGCGGACCACTACGACGTGGCGGGCTCCTACGGCCCGCCGGGGAGCGCGGCGTACCCGCCCGGCGGCGGCCATCGCGGCGGCTACCAGGACGGCCGGGCTCGCCAGGACGACGGCCGCTTCCCGGCGGACCAGCCCCGCCGCGACCGTTCCGCTCCCGCCCTCGGGACGCCCGGCTTCCTCGGCGACTACCCCCCGGACGAGCGGGGCGCCCGGCGCTCGCGCGGCCCGCGGCCGCGCCGCAGGCTGCTGCTCGTGGCCGGGTTCATCGCCACCATCGCGGTGGTCGCGGTGACGGTGACGTCGGTCGCGCTGACCCGTGACACCGGCCGGAAGGCTCCGGCCGCCCCGTCCGCGGCCCCGTCCAGGACCGCCCCGGCCGGTACCGGTACGCCGCTGCCGGCCCCGAACGTGCTGGCCTTCGACCCGCCGCCCGGGCAGAACGGCGAGAACGACGCGGAGGCCCCGAAGGCCATCGACGGCAACCCGTCCACCGTCTGGACGACGGAGGGCTACAACAACACCGACGGCCGGCAGTTCGGCGGGCTGAAGTCCGGGGTGGGTCTCCGGCTGGACTTCGGCCACCCCGTCACCATCAGCCAGATGACGATTGCTTTTGGTTTCGGCCCTACCGCGTTCGAGCTGCGTGCCGGTGACGCCGCCGTGAACGACGCCAGCGCCTACAGCGTGGTCCTCCCCGAAACCCTCGCCACCAACACGACCGTGTCCGTCCCGGAGGCGGCCGCCCACCGGTACTGGGTCGTCTGGCTGACCAAGCTGCCGACGGTGGACGACGGCCGGTTCAAAGGCGCTGTCACGGACGTCTCCTTCCGCTCCTGACCAGCGGGAAGACGCCGTCCTGGCCAGGCTCTCGCCGCCCCGTGACCCCCGCC
>NZ_CEVIVC010000244.1:0-3859 GCF_982290645.1 Protofrankia sp. CiP1_Cm_nod4 | reverse complement strand
GTTCTGGACCGTCCGCTCCCCGCCCGCCGGATCCCGGCGGACCAGGCTCGGGTGGCGGCGGCTCCGCGTCAACATCAGGCCCTCCACCGGCTGAGGGGGGTGGGACGGGGCATCCGGCCGGTTCCCGGCGGCCCGCCGGACCGGCTGCTGGTTCCCCTCGTCGGCCGACCGATGGGCGTGCCAACCCCCGCCCCGCCGCCGGGCGGACCCCGGCTCCCGGTGGGGCGGCGGCTGACGGTTCACCGCCGTCGCGCGGCCCCGCGGATTCCGCCGGCCCCTCGAATCCCTCCGGACGAGGGGGCGCGGCCGGTCCATCCGGTCCGGGTGGCACCGGTGCTCCGGACGACAGGGGAAGCGCCGGCTCGGCCGGGCCGGCGGGGTGGACCCGGCGACGCGGCCCGACCCGGCCCGGCGGCGCCGCACAACCTGACGACGGGGAGCACGAACAATGAGTCGGACGACCTACCAGCTGCCCGCCCGGCGGACCGGGACCGCCGTGGCCGGGCTGACCGCCGCCCAGGTCGCCGTGATCGCCACGGGTATCGCGGCGATGGCGGTGGGCACGGCCGTGGTCGGAACACCGGCGGGCACGGTCGGCGGAGTCACGGCCGGAGTGACCTGCCTGCTGCTCGCGGTCGCACGGACCGCGGGCCGGCCGCTGATCGAGATCCTGCCGGCCGTGGCCATGTTCGCCTGGCGGCGGGCGCGGCGAACCGACCGGTGGACGCAGCCACTGCCCCCGGCCCGCGAACCGACCGCCCGGGCACGGCGGGCACGGCGGGGACCGCTGCCGGCCTGCCTGGCCGGGGTGGAGGTGGTCGCGGTCGATCGTCCCGGCTGGGCGGGCGGGCCGCAGCGGTCCCTGGCGCCGGTCGGGCTGATCCGCCACCGGCGGACCGGGGCGGTCACGGTGACCCTGGACGTGCGGGGTGGGCCGTTCAGCCTGCTGGAACCCGCCGGGCAGGAACGGCAGATCGGGGCCTGGGCGCGGGTGCTGTCCCAGTGTGCCGGGCAGCCGGCGCTCGCCCGGCTGGGCTGGACGCTGTGGTCCGCCCCGACCTGCCCAGCCGACCAGCCGGCCTGGCTGGACGTCCCCACCGGCCGCGCCGACGCCGATGCCGACGAGGAAGCCGGCCTGCCGGCCGGGACCCGGGCCGCGGCGGCCTCCTACCAGCGGCTGCTGACCGAGGCCGCCCCGGCAATGGGGCACCACGAGCTACGGCTGTGGCTGACCGTGGACCCCCGCCGGCTGCCCCGCGCCGGGGGCAGCCCCGCGCAGGCGGCACTGGACGCGGCCCGGACCCTGGCGGAGCGCTGCGACGCCGCCGGCCTCGTCGTGGGCGGGCCGCTGTCCCCGGTGGAGATCGCGCAGACGGTCCGGGTGCACGCCGACCCGGCCGCCCGCACCGGCCTGGCCGGGGTGCGCCGCGGCCTGGCGGCCAAGGCCGGGCTGGACGACGGGCCGGTGGACCCGGCGCTGCTGGCCCCGCTGACCGTCCAGGCGCACTGGGACGCCGTCCAGATCGACGGCGCCTGGCATCGGACGTTCTGGATCGCGCACTGGCCGGCGCTGACCCTGCGGCCCGGCTGGCTCGACCCGCTGCTGCACGACGCACCGGCGGTCCGCACCGTCGCCGTGGTCATGGAGCCGGTGTCGCCCAGGGTGTCCCGGCGGCGGATCAACACCGAGTCGGTGTCCGTGGACACCCAGGTGCAGCTACGGCACAAGCACGCCTTCCGCGTCCCCGTCCACCTCACCCAGGCCCACGAGGAGATCGACCGCCGCGACGCCGAACTCCAGGCCGGGTTCCCCGAATACGGCTATGTCGGGCTGGTCGCCGTCACCGCGGCCAGCCGCGCCGAACTCGACGACGCCAGCCAGGCCGTGATCGACCAGGCGGCCCGCTGCGGGATCGTCGAACTGCGCCCGCTGCACGGCCGGCACGACGCGGCCTGGGCCGCGACCCTGCCGATCGGCCTGCCCCCG
Source organism: Protofrankia sp. CiP1_Cm_nod4 (assembly GCF_982290645.1). NCBI lineage: Bacteria > Bacillati > Actinomycetota > Actinomycetes > Frankiales > Frankiaceae > Protofrankia > Protofrankia sp. CiP1_Cm_nod4. Next base: position 1,872 of record NZ_CEVIVC010000244.1, on the reverse strand, counting down.
GCCCGCGGCCTGTTCGGTGGGGGCGGCTGATGGCCCGCACCTCACCCCAGCCCCAGCCCCGGCCCCGGCCCCGCTGGCGGCCGCACCGGCGGGACGGCCGGCTGGCGGTGCCGCGGCATGTTGCCACCACCGCGCATCTGTGCGCGGTCTACCCGTTCACCATCGAGGCGGGTCTCGGCGACCGCGGGGTGTTCCTCGGGCACAGCCGGCTGTCCGGCGGCGGGTTCTTCTTCGATCTGCACGCCGCCTACGACGCCGGCCTGATCCAGGGGCCGAACATGGTCGTCTCCGGTGCCGGCGCCCACGGCAAAAGCGCGATCATCAAGTCCTACCTGCACCGCGCCGCCGCCCTCACCACCACTGGCCGGCCCCGGTTCACCGCCGTCATCGACCCGAAAGGGGAATGGACGCCGCTGGCGGACCGGCTCGGCTGGGCCGCGCTGCGCCTGCGCCCCGGCGGCGGCATCCGGATCAACCCCCTCGACGCCGCCCCCGGCCACCACCAGCGGCGGCATACCAGCCGAGACGACGCCCGGGAACAGACCGCCCGGCGGGCCGCGGTCACCGGCGCGCTGCTCGCGGTCGCCCTCGGCCAGGGCGACCTGTCCGTCAGCCACCAGCGCCTGGTCACCGCCGCCGTCGACCGGGCCTCGGCCCGCACCGTCACCCCGACGCTGGTGGACGTCCGCGGCGTGCTCGCCCACCCCGACCCGAGCCTCGCCGTCGACCTCGACACCACCCCGGCCGAACTCCTCGACCGGCGCCGCCCCCTGCTGGACGCCTGCGTCAGCCTGGTCGACCACCATCTGCGCGGCATCTGCGACGGACCCACCTCGGCCGGCCTGGCCTGGGACACCACCCCCGGCCTCGTCCTGGACCTCTCCGCGCTGCTGACCAACCGGCGGGCGCTCAAACTCGTCCTCACCGCCACCGCCGGCTGGCTCCAGACCGTCATGTACAACCAGCCGGACCGGCACACCATCACCGTGATCGACGAAGGATGGATCGCCCTCGACGACCTCGCCGTCGTCCGTTTCCTCCAGGACCAGTGGCGGCTGGGCCGCCAGTGGGGCGCGGCGAACATCCTCATCACCCACGCCCTCGCCGACCTGCACGGCCAGGTCCACGCCGGCCGCGCCGAGGCCTCCATCGCCGCCGGACTGCTCAACACCACCAGCGTGCGGGTCTTCCTCCACCAGAACCCCGAACAGATCGGCCGGCTCCTCACCGACATGGGCCTGACCAGCACCGAAGCCGCGCTCCTCGACGCGTTCCCCCCGTTCACCGCCCTGTGGAAGATCGGCGGCCACACCGCGCTCGTCGACCACCTCATCGCCGCCGACGAATGGGCGTTCGCCGACACCGACACCGCCATGCGCGCGAGCATCCCCACCGATCCCGATATCGCCGGTTACCGTGATGAGTAGCCAGCTATCGGACAGGCAGGACCCGGTACCCCTCCGCGCCTGTCGAGAACCAACGGCCCACACCGGCGACGCCCGGCGCCACTCGCACCGCCCTGCCGGACCCACGCCCGGACAGCTCACATCGTCCGGTGACAACCCGCTTGTCCTACATGGGCACTTTTTGTCCTACGCGGGACGCCCTGCCGTCCCAGTCCTCATCCCAATCCCGGCCCCGACGCCCGGCCCGCGCCAATCCCGGCCTCGGCCCGCGACGCGGCGACCGCGCTGAAGGCGGGAGCCGTTCGCATCCGCCCAAGGCTGTCCGCCAGCGACGCCCGCGCCGAACGGAACCCGAACAACCATGGTCTGTCGCGCCGGACCGTCCGCCAGAGGCGCTCACGCCGAACCATCCCAGCGTCCACCGTCACACCCTCCGGGAGAACGCCCCATGAGCAACCAGCCCACC
>NZ_CEVIVC010000243.1:0-3924 GCF_982290645.1 Protofrankia sp. CiP1_Cm_nod4 | reverse complement strand
CGGGGGCATCGGCGGCGGGCGCGGCGGCGGTGGCGGCGGTGATGGGGACGTCAACAGGGACATCGGAGGTGCCCGGGGCGTCGGGGCTGGCGGCGGTGCCACGGCTGGCGGTCGGGGCGGACGGCGTGCTCGACCCGGCGCCACTGCTGCGCGCGCTGGTGGCCGGGCTGCGCGGCGGCACACCGGTGGCGGTGCTGGCCGCGGCGTTCCACGAGGCGGTGGCCGACGCGGTCGCCGAGGTGGTGACCCGAGTCGGCCGGCAGCGGGGCGTGCGGCTGGCCGGCCTGACCGGCGGGGTGTTCCAGAACGTGCTGTTGCTGCGCGCCTGCCGGGACAGGCTGCGCGCCGCCGGATTCGACACGCTCGTCCACCACCTGGTGCCGCCCAACGACGGCGGGCTCGCGCTCGGGCAGGCGGCGGTCGCGGTGCTGCGCCTGCGCGCCGGGGACGAAGAGGAGAGGTGACCATGTGCCTGGGGATTCCGGGCCGGATCGTCGAGGTCTGGGACGAGAGCGGGACCAGGATGGCCCACGTCGCCTTCCCCGGTGAGACGCGGAAGGTGTGCCTGGCCTATCTGCCGGATCTCGCGGCCGGCGACTACACCATGGTGCACGCCGGTTTCGCCCTGACCCGGCTCGACCGGCGGTCGGCGCTGCGCACCCTGGACATGATGCGCGAATACGAGCTGATCGACGACACCGCGGCCGGTCATCCCACAGAAGCCGAGGAAATCAGGGGAGCCAGGGGAGCCGGGAAAATCGGGGGAATGCGATGAGTGCCCTGGCGGTCGCCAGTGGTGATGGCGCTGTGACAGGATGTTCCCGGGAGGCGCGGCGGGAGCTGGCGGGCGCCCCGGAGGTGACGGCCGGTGCTGTCGGCGGCGCCACCGAGAGCGCGGAGGTCGGCGCCACCGGTGGCGTGGACAGTGCCGACGACGGTGGGCTGACCGAGGATCTTGCCGCTGATCTCGCGGCCGCCTCGCTCGCGCTGGCCCGGCGTTTCGCCGGTGGCGCCACGCTGTGGTGCCTGTCCCCGGCGTGGGGGCCGCACGCGCACCACATCGCGGTCGAGTTCGTCCATCCGGCCGTCGTCGGCAAACCGGCGCTGCCCGCGGTGGCCGTGACCGGCCCGGATCCCGTCGCCATGATCCGGCTGGCGGCCCGGCCCGGTGACGTCGTCCTCGCCGTGGCCGCCGCCGATGATCCGGTGACGCGTTCCGTGCTGCGCCGGGCGCCGGCCTGGGGGACGGGCACGATATGGATCGGTAGCGGCCCGCGTCCGCCCGCCGGCGCGGCTGACCATGTGCTGTGGCTGGACGACCCGGATCCGCCGCTGCCGGCCACCGGCCGGTTCGTGCTCCTCTACCACCTGCTGTGGGAGCTGGCCCACCTCTGCCTCGAGCACACCTGCCTCGAGCACACCGCCGTGCTCCACCCGTCCGGGCGTGAGCAGGACGGGCGTGAGCAGGACGGGCGTGAGCAGGACGGCGGGACGTGCGTCACCTGCGGTGACGAAGGCCGGCTCGGCGAGGTGATCGCGCAACAGGGGCCGGCCGACGGCCTGGCGCTGGTGCGTACCGCCACCGGGGTGGAGCTTGTCAGCATCCTGCCGGTCGATCCGGTGACCATTGGCGATCTTGTTCTCATCCATGCCGCGACGGCGATCACCCGTCTCGACCAGGACGGTGCGTGATGGCCACCGAGCACACCGCGTTCCTGTACCCGTTCCTCCACCCCCAGGCGGACAGCGGCGACGACCGGGACAGCAGCCCCCGGGCCGGCGCTGACCGGGCCGGCCACGACCGGCACGACGGTGGCCAGGAAGACGGCGACCACCAGGGGAGCGGCCAGCGGGAGGACGACCGGGACGCTGGCGGCCGGGACGCCCGCGGTCGGGACGCCGACGGCCGAGGTGCGAGCAGTCGAGAGGCCGACAGCGAGAGGGACGACGGCCGGGATGCCGACGGCCGGGATGCCGACGGCCGGGATGCCGACGGCCGGGATGCCAGCAGTCGAGAGGCCGACAGCTGGAGGGACGACGGCCGGAATACCGGTGGGCGGCATGCCGGTGGCCCGGGGGACGCGCTGGGTGCGTTGCTGGCCGAACTCGCCGGTTCGGCGCGGGCGAAGGCCCGGGAGAGCGTGCGGCTGCAGCGCACGACGCTGCGGGAATGCGCCGAGTCGATCGCGGCCACCGCGGCGGAGATGGCACGGCGTTTCGCCCGGGGTGGACGTATGTACACCTTCGGTAACGGCGGTAGCGCGACCGACGCCGCGACCCTGGCCGAGCTGTTCTCCCGGCCGCCGCACGGGCGTCCGCTGCCGGCCTGGTCGCTGGCCGCGGACCAGGCGGTGGTCACCGCGCTCGGCAACGACGTCGGGTTCGAGCGGGTGTTCGCCCGGCAGCTCATCGCGCACGCCGGCCCGGACGACATCGCGGTGGCGCTGTCGACCAGCGGCGGCTCGGCCAACCTGCTGGCCGGGCTGGCCGAGGCCGGCCGTCGGGGAGCGCTCACCGTCGGCTTCGCCGGATACGACGGCGGACGGTTCGCCGCCGACGGGGTGGTCGACCGCTGCTTCGTCGTCCGCTCACAGAGCGTGCACCGCATCCAGGAGTCACACGCCCTGCTCGGCCACCACCTGTGGGCCGCGACACAGCAACGGATGACGGACCATCCGGCCGCGTACCCGACGTATCCGGCGTACCCGAGGTACCCGACGTACCCGACGTACCCGACGTACCCGACGGCGGGGGAGCGCACCCGATGAGCGTGGCGGACCGGACGGAGCGGACGGGCCGGGTGGAGAAGACGGACCGTGGGGAGGCGGTGCCGGCGCGGGCCGGGACGTTCCGGCGGCGCCGGCCGCGGACGCTCGGCGAGGTGGTGACCTCGGCGCACGGGGCCGGCGGGAGCGCGTCGGCGGAGCTGATCGAGACGGTCTTCGTCGACGTCTTCCGCAGTCCCGCGCTCGACGTCCTTGGGGACGGCGCGGTCCTGCCGCTGCCGTCGGGGGAGTCGCTGGCCTTCAGCACCGACTCCTTCGTGGTCCGGCCGCTGCGCTTCCCCGGCGGCTCCATCGGTGACCTGGCGGTGCACGGCACCGTCAACGACCTGGCGATGACGGGGGCACGGCCGCTGTGGCTGTCCGCGGCATTCGTGATCGAGGAGGGCTTCCCCGTCGACGAGCTGCGCCGCGTCGCCGAGGACATGGCCGAGGCGGCGCGGGCCGCGGGCGTGGAGGTGGTGACCGGGGACACCAAGGTCGTCGACGCCGGCGCGTCCGCCGGACTGATCATCACGACCGCCGGGGTGGGGCTCGTCCCGCCCGGCCGGCAGCTGTCCGCGCGGCGGGTGCGGCCGGGGGACCGGGTGCTGGTGTCCGGCACGATCGGCGAGCACGGGATGGCGGTCATGCTCGCCCGCGGCAACCTGGCGATCGACGCCGCCATCCGCTCCGACACGGCGGCGGTCGACGCGCTGGTGGAGGAGCTGCTGGCGGCGGCGCCGTCGGCACGCTGGCTGCGTGACCCCACCCGCGGCGGGGTGGGGACGGCCTGCAACGAGCTGGCCCGGGACACCGGCCTCGGCGTCCTGCTCGACGAGTGCTCCGTGCCGGTGCGCCCCGACGTGCGCGGCGCCTGCGAGCTGCTCGGCATCGACCCGCTCCACGTCGCCAACGAGGGCAGGTTCCTCGCGGTGGTGCCGCCCGAGCAGGCCCCGGCGGCGCTGGCCGCGCTGCGGGAGCATCCGCTGGGCCGGTCGGCCGCGGTCATCGGGGAGATCACCGATGGGCCGGCCGGGATCGTCGCGATGCGCACCGCCCTGGGCGGCACCCGGATCGTGGACATGCTGGTCGGCGACCCACTGCCCCGCATCTGCTGACCATGCCCCCGCCGTCCTGCCGTCCTGCCGTCCCGCCGTCC
>NZ_CEVIVC010000242.1:0-3941 GCF_982290645.1 Protofrankia sp. CiP1_Cm_nod4 | reverse complement strand
CCTATCTTTTCTCGGTTGAGGCGCCAGCACCATTGCCCGATGCTGGGGCGGCATCGGTAGAGTCATGCCATTCACGCAGGTTCTGTACCACCTCCTCGTAGAATTTCTCCAGTGTGTCCACCACCGATGTGACGAATGTACCTTTCCCGGCGCCACGTTTCGCACCAAGAGGAGCACTCAGGGAAATACGAAAGGCCCGAATCTCACAAGCCGAGCCAGTGATTAAAAGCTCCGGCTTCTGACGCACCAAGGCAAGAAGATCGGCTCGGGCAGCCTCTCGCGAACCTTGGTCGAAAGATTCAACCCGTAGATTCCCGTTTGCATCCGCGAGCTGCTTCATAATCCACTTCACTCGGGTGAGCGGCCGTCCTTGGCGAGGAGCGTCGATGCTGACCGAGCATCCAACCCGGCCCACACGCAGGTCCGCTGTCACAGTCACCGGGCCGACCGTTCCAGGGATCCGCAGCATCGTGGACAGGGTACCGTTCCGGCACAGTTCCTCGGCCAATGCATGCCGTCGCTGCGCCGCGTCCACCCGCCGGTTCAGGTGAGGGAGGACCTCGATACCCAGCAGCCCACCCAGGTGCAGGCACAAATAATGGGCAAGCTGATCGAAACGTTCGGCGACGGAAGGCAGTCCTTTATCCGCCGGTCGCAGCGTACCCACCGAGACACTGTCCCTCACAGCCACCCAGTGAGGCCCCATGTCGTCGAATTTGTCGGCGCCCGAACGTGGGTGGTCAAGGTACCGGAGGAACTCGGTGAGAATGTATTCTTGAGTGGCGTCCGCCACCGAGCTATTTTCGAGCAGAAGCTGGCAGCGGAATCTTATCTCTGCCCATGAAAGGTGATGAATGCCGACTTTCTTCGTTTTTCTCCCGTCGATCGCGACGGGGTGCCGTTCGTCCGCCGTTGTGATCAGGTTGGAGACGGTGATGACGGCATCGAATCGCTGTTCCCGAGCGATGTCCAGGTATGCCTCGACCTGCTCCGGGCGCAGTTCCCCCGTCCCGGTCTTCGCCTCGACCAGCGCCGTCCACGTACGCTGCCCCCGCGTCACCCGGATCAACCCGTCCGGCCGGTAAGGCTCGTCACCCCGGCTGAATGGAACCTCGATGAACGTCTCGACCTGGCCGGCGGGCGCCCCGAACCGGGTCGTCAGAGCGCGGCCGAACTCGCGCACGGATCCCACGACGGCGAGCAGAGCCGAGGTCGCACGCCGCTCCTGCTCCCCGGCTCCACCGATACCCGCCACCGGGAACAGCCTCGCCGACTGCCAAGCCTCCTTCGCATCCCCGGCATCCAACCGCCTCACCTTCGAGGCCGACAGCCGCCTCGCGGGCCTGCGTTTCTTCGTGGTCACCGTCTGGGTTCGCCGCTCCCTGGCCGGGGCTGGCGGGCGGGACACACTTGCCGGACCCACATCGTTGGGAGCATCTTGCACGGCGCTGGAGCCACCACTGACCGCGGAATCGGCGCCAGCGGGCGCCGCTGGCTCGGCGCGGCCGGGTGTCGGGCTTTCTTCCTCGTCAGCATCGACCTCGATGCCGTATTCGGTGACGAGTGCCGCCAGGCCGGTGTCGTATCCCTGACCGATCGCGCGGAACTTCCATTGCCCGGTACGGCGGTAGACCTCTCCGAGTACGAACGCTGTCTCAGTTGAAGCGTCCGTGACGTCGAAACGAAGCAGCTCCGTCGCGTCGGACCCGCGCAGCAGCCGCAGCCGCAGGTACTCCAGCCGCCCGAAGCCGTCCCCGGCCTCGCCGTCCAGGCTGGCGGCGAGCAGTACCCGTTCAACGCTGTCCGGGACGTCGTCCATGTCGACCTCAACGACGTCGGTGAAGGCCGTGTACCTCTCCTCCACACTGGAGGTCTTTCCACGGAGCCGGACCGCCCCACCCGCCCCGGACGGCTGGTTGTAGAAGACGAAATCGTCGTTTGACCGGACCTTGCCGTCGTCCCCGAGCAGGAGAACGCTCACATCCGCGTCAAGCGGATGCCCCTTCTCGGCAGCCCACTCAAGAATGACCGAGACAGAACCGATTTCGTCAGCCAGGGCACTGAGGGTGACGTTTCCCCCCTTGCGCATGGCCGCAACCGTCGCAGCGCACATACCGGGACCATATCCCCAAGACCTTGACCGGCAGAAAGCCCACTGGAATCACTACATCGGATCACTGTCGAGAAATCAGACACACAAGCGACACGCACTCTGCCGGCAGACAACCAAGGTTACCGACTGACTACCATGAGTGGTGAAGTATCGGACCAGCTCATCGTCGACCGGTACAACGCCGCAGCGAGCGAGGCGGCCGAAGGCTGCGATAGCACCGTCACACAGGCGACCAAGCTGGCGATCGAGACTCGGGACACCCTCATCCGTCAGGGAAAGCCGGTCACCATCCTCGCCATGCTGCGCGATGCCGCTCTGCGGGCGCATGAACTCGCCAAGGTGCGGGGCATCAACGTTCTCATCACCGACGTCGAGCGGCTCGCTGGCTCTTGGCCTCCACCTGGAAGCACCCTGCCCTGGGGCACCGCCCTTAAGAAGAGGGCGATTTGGGCCACTAAACCCTAATAGCACGCGACTGGGCGTCGATTTTGTAACGATCTTTAAGTGGGTTCGGCCTGTCCTGGCGCGGGTTGCGGACGGGTGCCGGCCAGTCGACGCGCCGGGTGCGTCCGGAATGCGCTAGATGCGGCAAAACTCCCGGTAGGACGCGGGTTGCTGAGACCTCACGTCGGAAACCAGGAGCTTCGGTGCCCCAGTCTGCTATGCCCGGCAGAGCATCTTCGGCCGGCTCACCAGCGAGACCGTCACCCAGGACCGGTACACCATCCTCGGCTACCTGCGCACCGCCACCCAACACGGCCACGACATGATGACCACCCTGCGTCAGGCGTTCACCGGCCAGCCCTGGATCCCGGACTGGCCCACCGCCCCCACCTGACCAAGCAGCACGCTCATCCACATCCCACACCGGAAGGCACCCGCCAACCGGCCATCACCCCACGCCACGAACCGGAACCCTCAGCACACCCGCTGAATGAATACCTCAATCGGCGGCGGTCGGTAAGCCACATGGGATTGTGTTCGCCGGCTCATGTCCGGACAGGCGTGCCAGAACGTCTCCTACGCCGCGGGACGAGGGACGACACGGACGTCGAGGTCGGCGTCGAACGCCTCGGCGAGCCGTTCCAGCACAGGCAGTGTCGGTACGGTGCCACCGGCCTCGAACCGCGCCACCGCCGACTGCGGTCATGCCGGCCGCACGGGCCAGGGTGAACGGCGGTTATTCCTCACCGAGAATCCGTAGACCGTGGTGATCCCTGAAGTAGGAGTAGTCCTTGAGGTTCAGGGTGGCGAGTGGCAGGTTATGGGTGAGGCAGCAGGCCGCGATCCACATGTCGTTGACCGGGCGGGGCTGTCCTGCCCGGGTGGCGTCCGCGGAGAGCCTGCCCCAGGTGGCAGCGACTGCCTCGTCGCCGGGCAGCACGGGGATTCCGGAAAGCCAGTCGGCGAGCTCCTGACGTCGGCGGCTGCCCCAGGCTCGCAGGTCGGTCCACTTGGTGAGCTCGCCAGAGGTCACGAAAGTGATCAATGGCCGACGGCCGATCAGGCGGATTGCCACGGGCCCGGTGAGCCTGCGCTTGTGGCTCAGGGAGGCGACGTCGGTGTCAAGGACGACAGGCTGCACGGCGGCTCAGGCGACGTCGCGCCTACGCTCGGCGTAGGTGAACGCGAGGAACTCGTCGAGCTCCTCGACGGAGTCGAAGGTGTCAGCAACAAGATCATCGATGGACAGAATGGGCTGGGTGCCCTTGGCGGCCAAGAGCTCTTCAACGGAGATCTGGGGACGCAGCGGCGGATACAGAGGACGATCAGCTTCCGGAGCACTCACAACGAGAACCTCCCCACTGACTCCCCCGCCCAACCAACC
>NZ_CEVIVC010000241.1:0-3970 GCF_982290645.1 Protofrankia sp. CiP1_Cm_nod4 | reverse complement strand
CTGATGTCCGTGGTTACTACGTCGATGCGGGCCAGCATTCGGGTGAGCAGGAAGGCGTAATGATCGCTGAAGCGGCCAGTGAACGTCTCTTCCAACTCGCCGATCTTGCCACGTAGCCGGGTCCGGGCCAGCCGCACGAGGACCTTCGAGTCCCGTTCGCTGGAGACGAGAGCGGCCATCATGTCCCGGCCGGAGACCCCGAAGATGTCTGAGGTGACCACGCTGAGTTTGCTCTGGACGTCCTCCTGAGGCCAAAAAGTGGAAACCAGGTCATGGTGGGGTGAGGAGGGCTTCGAGTTCGGGCTCGGAGAGCAGGTTCGGGCGGACTACCTCGCCGGAGCGGACGTACAGGAACGCGGCGTCCACCGCGTCCAGCGCGACGCCGCGCAGCCGCGCCCACGCCAGCCGGTAGACCGCGAGCTGTGTCGCGTCCGCCCGCTGGCGGCCGGTCTTCCAGTCGACCACCTCCCACCGGCCGTCGCCGAGGTCGTACACCGCGTCGATGCGGCCCCGGACCGCCCGGCCGCCGATCAGCAGCTCGAACGGCGCCTCCACCGCGAACGGGCTGCGCCGGCCGTACGGGCTGGCCAGGAACGCCTCCCGCAGCGCCTCCGCATCCGCGGCATCGGCGTCGTCGATGCCCTCGTCCGCCGCCCCCGGCAGGTCGTCGAGGTCGATCAGCGGGGTCTGCTCGAACATCCCCTCCACCCAGGAGTGGAACGCCGTGCCCCGGCGGGCCTGCGGCACCGGCTGCCGCGGCATCGGGCGGGCGAGATCACGGGCCAGCCCCGCCGGGTCGGCCCGCAGCCGCACCACCTGGGACGCGGTGAGCGCGCGGGGCAGCTCCACCTCGCGGACGACCCGCCGGGCCCGGCGGGCCTCGGCCAGCAGCAGCTCGACGTCGGCGTCCAGCTCGGTGAGCATCTGCCGTTCCGCCGGGGTCATCCGCTCGTGGTCGTCGTCGGGAAGCGGACGGCCGGCGGTGAGCGCGGCCAGGTACCCGCCGACCTCCCGCGCGACGGCCTGCCGGCGGGCGAAGGCGACCGGCTCGTAGGGCAACGGCCAGTCCAGGTCATCCATGCCCGCGAGCTGCGGGTTCGTCTCCCCCTCGGACGGCGGCGGCGCCCACAGCGCGACCCGGCCGCCGCCGGCGCGGGCATGATCGTGGAGTTCGTCGAGGAACGCCGACGGCCCGCGGGGCCGGCGCTGCGACGGCCCCCACCAGTGGCCGCTGCCGAGCAGCAGCGACTTCGCCCGGGTGAACGCGACATAGCCGAGACGGCGTTCCTCCCGCTCCAGGTAGGCGTCGCACTCCGCGGTGAAGCCGGCGAGCGCGGCCTTGTCGTGGCCGCGCAGCGCCGGCAGGTCGTCGGCGTCCCCGCGCAGCGGTGTCGGGAGCATGGAGGCCGCCGTGGGCCACTTCGACCGGACCGTCGTGACGGGGAAGACCTTGCGGCTGAGGTTCGGCACGGCCACGACCTCCCACTCCAGCCCCTTGGACTTGTGGACGGTCATGAGCTGGACGGCGTCCGCGCCGGACGGGCTGGTCGCGTCCAGACCGCGCTCGTGCTCCCGCGCGGCCCGCAGGAAGGCCAGGAAGGCGCGGACCGAGCCGTCGTTGTCCAGGCCCTCGAAGTTCGCCGCGACGTCGATGAAGGCGGCGATGTTGTCCCGGCGGCGGGCCGTGACCGCCTCGGGGCTCGCGGCCAGTTCCACGTCCAGCCCGGTGACCTCGACAACCCGGTGGATGACGTCCAGCAGCGGCTCGTCGACGTGGGCGCGCAGGTGGCGCAGTTCCCCGGCGAGCATCCGCAGCCGGGCCCGGCCGGCGGGCGAGACCTCGTCGCCGGGGTCGTCGAGCACGTCGGCGAGCGCGACCACGTCACAGGGGTCGATCCCGGTCACGGCCTCGTCGAGCGGATCGAGCGAGCCGGCCGGGCCTGCTGGGTGGGCGCCGCCGTGACCGCCATGACCAGCCCCGTCGCCATAACCGGCATCGCCGCTTCGGCCGGTACCGCTGCCTCGGCCGGCGCCGTCACCATGGGCGTCATGATCGGCGGGGCTCTGTGGCTGTCGGGGCGCCTGCCGGCCGGGCGCCGGCTGGTCGGAGGCCATCTGGTCGGAAACCGACTGCTCGGACGCCGGCTGGTCGGGCGCCGGTCGGTCGAGGAAGGCTGCGCGGTCCGTCCCCGCCCGGACGGCCGCCCGCGCCGCGCGGCCGAGCGCCGCGAGATCCCGGCGGTCCAGCCGTATCCGTGGGCCGGTCAGCAGCCGGACCAGCGCGGCGTTGGCGGTGGGGTCATCGAGCACCTCCAGGGTCGCGATGACGTCGGCGACCTCCGGCAGGCTCAGCAGGCCGCCGAGCCCGACGACCTCCACCGGCAGCCCCGCCGCCAGCAGGGCCGCGTACAGCGCGGGCACGTCGGAGCGCGCCCGCACCAGCACCGCGCACTCCCCCGGCCTGGCCCGCCCGGCGTCGACGATCTCCCGCAGCGTCGCGGCGACCCAGCGGACCTCGCCCGCCCAGGTCGGATGCAGCGCCACCACCGTCGTGCCGTGCTCGGCGACGTCCGGCCGGGGACGCAGCCGCGCGACGCGGTGGCGGGCCCGCAGAGCCGCCGCGACCGTGTTCGCCAGGCTCAGCAGCCGGCCGCCGCTGCGCTGGTTGACCGTCAGCTCGTACACCCGCGCCGGCTCGCCGTCACGGCGGCGGAAGTGCAGCGGGAAGCCGTCGAGGTTCGCCACCGACGCCCCCCGCCAGCCGTAGATCGCCTGGCAGGGGTCACCGACGGCGGTCACCGGGTGGCCGCCGCCGAACAGGCCGGCGAGCATCCGCCGCTGCGCCACGGAGGTGTCCTGATATTCGTCCAGGAGCACGACCCTGGCCCGGGCGCGTTCCAGCGCGCCGACCTCGGGCACGCTGTCCGCCAGCCGGACGGCGAGGGTCACCAGGTCGCCGAAGTCGATGACCTCCAGCTCCTGTTTGGCCGCCCGGTACTCCGCCACCATGGCGGCGAGCTCCCGGCGGGCGCGGGCGGCCAGCGCCATCCGGCCGAGGGCTTCGACATGGCTACGGGCCCGCGGGGCACGGCGGCCGGCGGCGATCGCGGCTTCGAGCTCCGCGAGCCGCTCCAGCTCGAAGGCGGCGAGGGCGTCCGGGTCGACGAGGTGTTCGCTGAGCTCCGCCTCGAGCGCGACGAGATCGCCTGCGAGCATCGACATCGGCCGGGTCAGCGCCTCGACCGGCCCGCGGTGCTGGCGCAGCACCCGGCTGGCGAGCTGGAAGCGAGTGGCGTCGGCGAGCAGCCGGAACCCCGGTTCGATGCCCAGCCGCAGCGCGTGGTCCGTGATCAGCCGTTTCGCGAACGAGTGGTAGGTGGACACGACCGGTTCACCGTCGACGTCCCCGCCCGGGGATGGCTGGGACGCGTTGGCCACCTGGTAGCCGGCCGGGCCGCCTTCCCGCTGGCCGGCGACCAGATCGACTCCTCGCTGGTCGAGAAGGACGCCCTGCGCGCCGTGGCCTGCGCCCGGTGCGGCCGGCGCACCGGCTTCACGCTGGTCAGGAGGGCCGCCCCGAGCTCCGGAGCCCCCGAAGCCCGTGCTCGGCGCGGCCAGCGCGTCGGCTCCCCGCTGGTCGGGACGGCCGCCCCGAGGATCATCGGCGGTGCCGGCCGGGCCGGCCTTTGCCAGGCCCCGGCGGATCCGGTCGGTCAGCTCGCCCGCGGCTTTAGTGGTGAAGGTGAGCCCGAGCACGTCCCCGGGCGCGACCTGGCCGGTCGCGACCAGCCAGACGACCCGCGCGGCCATCACCGATGTCTTGCCCGAACCGGCGCCGGCAACGATCACGCCGGGCTCCAGCGGTGCCGTCGCCGCGGCGATCTGCTCGCCGGTGAACGGCACCCCGAGCAGGTCACGCAGGTCCTCCGGAGCCAGCGAGACCAGCGGGGCCGGTGGGGCCGGCGGGGCC
>NZ_CEVIVC010000240.1:3880-4728 GCF_982290645.1 Protofrankia sp. CiP1_Cm_nod4 | reverse complement strand
CGGCCTGACCGGGCGCGGGGGGTGTGACCTGGCCGGATGCGGGAGCTGGGGGACAGCCGGACGCGGCAAGCGCGGCGCCGGGCCCAGCGGGTGTGGCGCCGGGCCCAGCGGGTGTGGCGCCGGGTACGGGGGGTGTGGCGCTGGGTGCAGCGGGTGTGGTACCGGGTACGGGGGGTGTGGCGCGGGTGGCCCAGCCGGATGTGGTGAGCAGGCGAGCGACCTCGCGGACGGTCGCGTTCGCCTCGTCCCGCCGTGAGCCGTGCCCGATCACCAGTAGACCCCGCATACCCACCAGTCTGCGCCGGCGGTGCGCCCATCGGGTAATGCCGCGTTCGTCGGGGCACACGGTCACACTGCCGCCGGCTGGCCCGACGGCAACAGCCCGTTCGTCGCGGTGTGGCCTGTTGGCGTGAAGAGTGGCCTGTTGGCGTGAAGAGCGGTCCCGCCGGATGGCTCGCCGTCGGCGATGGTGAGTTCGCTCGTCAGCCGGATGGGTGGCAGCGCCGTCGGAGAGCGCTCGTCCGGACGCTGGGCCCGTTGTCGGGCCCAGCCGCGCGCGGGCCCAGCTGGACAGCGTTTCGGGCAAAACCCTGGTTCAGCCGGAACCCGGGGAGGGACGTCGCCGTCGCGGGGTACTTGTCCGGGGCGGCGAGTCGTTTCGGATTCGGCCACATGGTGCCGAGCCGAACAGCACCAAATAATTTCAAACAACTTTGAACAACACAAGACAATGTAGAACAATATTGGACGACACCTTCGGGCAACGCGGAAGCCGGGCGCGGGGAATGGGGAATTACGGATGTCGCGGCCGGTGCATGTCGAGGGCCCGGTCAGGGCGCCCGAGCCGT
>NZ_CEVIVC010000240.1:1930-3506 GCF_982290645.1 Protofrankia sp. CiP1_Cm_nod4 | reverse complement strand
CAGGGTGCCCGGGCGTCCCGGGTGGTGCTTCGGGGTGTCAGCCGGCGGGGCCGTCGTCGGAGCTGTGGCCCGGGAAGACCTTGGCGGACGGGTCGATGACTGGTGCCGCGTTGTTCACCGCGGTCGCGACCTCACCGAAACCGGTGGCGATCAGACGTACCTTGCCCGGGTACTCGGTGATGTCGCCGGCGGCGAAGATCCGCTCGACGCCGGTCGCCATGGTCGTGTCCACCACGATGTGACGCTTCTCGACGGTCAGGTTCCAGCGGGTCAGGGGGCCGAGGTCGGCGGTGAACCCGAGGGCGGCGACGATCGCCTGGGCCGGGCGGACCTGGCGGTCGCCGGACTTGTTGTTCAGCAGTTCGACCTTCTCCACCTGGCTGTCCCCGTGGATGGTCGCGACCTCGGTGTGCGTGAGCACCTCGACGCTGGAGGCCAGCACCTTCTCGACGGTGTGCGCGTGCGCGCGGAACCGGTCCCGCCGGTGGACGAGGACCACCGACCGGGCCAGCGGCTCCAGGGCGAGCGCCCAGTCGAAGGCGCTGTCACCCCCGCCGACGATGACGACGTCGGCGTTGGCGTAGACGTCCAGTTTCGGGACGAAGTAGACCAGGCCACGGCCGAGATGGTCGCTGCCGACGGGTAGCGGGCGCGGCGTGAACGTCCCGAGCCCGCCGGTGATGACGACGGCCTTCGCCCGCACCCGCGTGCCCTGCGCGCTGGTGACCACGACGGCATCGGCCTCGTGGGCCAGTTCGGTCGCCTGCTGGCCGAGCAGGTAGCTGGGGGAGAACGCGCCGGCCTGGGCGACGAGGGCGGCGATGAGCTCCCGGCCCCGCACCGCGGGGAACCCGGCTACATCGTAGATCACCTTTTCCGGGTACATCGCGGTGACCTGGCCGCCGGCTTCGGGCAGCGAGTCCATCACCGTCACGGACATCCCGCGGAATCCGGCGTAGTAGGCGCCGAAGAGGCCGGCCGGGCCGGCGCCGATGATCAACATGTCGGTGTCGACATCCACCGATGCCGAGCCGTCAGGGCCAGTAGTGGTCAGTGCGTCCACATGCGACTCCTGGTGCCATGTGGCCGTGACCGGACCGGATATGCGGGTCCGGACAGCGCCACTGGAAGAATTTTTTACCCATCCTGCCGCATCGCAGAGTGAGGTGCCCCGACACGTGCGTCGACGTCGGCGCGGCACGTGCGCATTCACGGTGGTGTTTCCCTGTTGACGGTTGTGGTCCGGATATTCCGGCAGGGCGGGCGAAACCAGGAGGAAACTGGTCGTGTCATCAGTTGGGCGGGCCGCCGGATAATCCGGCCTGGTGCCGGGCGCTTACTGTTGGAAACCCGCTCACGTCTTCCTGGCCCGCTGGCCGGCACCGAAAAAATCTCCGGTCCGTGCCGGGCGGCGATCCGGTCGACGGTCCCGTTGGCCCGGCTCGGTGGCCGTGGCGCGTGGTGGGCAGGAGGTGGGATCGGCGCCGGGAGGGGGTGGCCCGCCGTACCATCGCAGGGTGAGCCTTGTGGATGCCGGCAGTGACTCCTCGTCCGTGCAGGCGGGCCCGCCAGCCCC
>NZ_CEVIVC010000240.1:0-1595 GCF_982290645.1 Protofrankia sp. CiP1_Cm_nod4 | reverse complement strand
GGAAACAGCGGCAGCGGGAACAACGGCAGTCGCGGGCACACCGGTGGCCGGCGACCAGGAGACCGCGTCCGTGCTCGCGCACGCCGCGGACGGCGGGCGGATCACCGCCGACGAGGCGCTGCTGCTGTACACCAGGGCGCCGCTGCACGCGCTCGGACGGGCCGCCGACGCCGTCCGCCGTCGCCGCTTCCCGGACGACATCGTCACCTACATCATCGACAGGAACATCAACTACACGAACGTGTGCGTGACCGCCTGCCGGTTCTGCGCGTTCTACCGGGCGCCCGGCCACAAGGAGGGCTGGGTCCGCGACGTCGACGACATCCTCGCCAGATGCGGCGAGGCCGTCGAGCTGGGCGCGACCCAGATCATGCTCCAGGGCGGCCACCATCCCGGCTTCGGTATCGAGTGGTACGAGAACACCTTCGCCGCGATCAAGCGGGCCTACCCGCGGCTGGCCCTGCACTCGCTGGGCGCCAGCGAGGTCGTCCACATCGCCCGGACGTCCGGGCTGAGCTTCTCCGAGGTCATTGTCCGGCTGCGGGACGCCGGGCTCGACAGCTTCGCCGGCGCGGGCGCGGAGATCCTCACCGAGCGTCCCCGGCACGCGATCGCCCCGCTGAAGGAGCCCGGGCACGTGTGGCTGTCGGTGATGGAGACCGCCCACGGCCTCGGCCTCGAGTCGACCGCGACGTTCATGATGGGCACCGGGGAGACCAACGCCGAGCGCATCGAGCACCTGCGGATGATCCGTGACGTGCAGGACCGCACCGGTGGCTTCCGGTCGTTCATCCCGTGGACCTACCAGCCGGAGAACAACCACCTGCGCGGACGCACGCAGGCGTCGACCATCGAGTACCTGCGGCTGGTGGCGGTGGCCCGGCTGTTCTTCGACAACATCGCGCACCTGCAGGGCTCGTGGCTGACGACCGGCAAGGAGGTCGGCCAGCTCACCCTGCACATGGGCGCGGACGATCTGGGCTCGGTCATGCTGGAGGAGAACGTGGTCTCCTCGGCCGGCGCCCGGCACCGGACCAACCGGAGCGAGCTCATCCATCTCATCCGCGCGGCCGACCGGATCCCGGCGCAGCGCGACACCCTCTACCGGCACCTGGCCGTGCACCGCGATCCCGCACAGGACCCCGTGGACGACCGGGTGGCCTCGCACTTCTCCTCGACCGCCCTGCCGATCGTCGCCACCACATAGGCCGTCCCGCGGACGACAGGCCGTCCCGGACGACTAGAGCGCCGGCCAGGTAGCCATACGTATCCCTCCTGAACGGTGGCATGCTTCGATGGACGTCGGCCACCGGAGAAGATCGGCGTAATTTTGTCGTTGTGTACGCTTTTGCGGCCAAAAAGCGTACACAACGACAAACTCTTCTGGATCATGGCCTGTGCGGGTGGTCGTGGATGGGATCCGCGCGCTACTTGACCGGCGCTCTGGGCCGTCCCGAACGGGCAGTTCCCGAACGAAGCATCCCCGAGCCGGGCCGGGCCGAGCCGAGCCGGGCCGAGCCGGGCCGGACGGACCGTCCACCGAGCGGCTGGGAGAGCACGCGAGAGGACGGTGGCGTGCCCCGTGCCCCGTGCCC
>NZ_CEVIVC010000239.1:0-4098 GCF_982290645.1 Protofrankia sp. CiP1_Cm_nod4 | reverse complement strand
GAGCGGACACCCAGCCCGGCCCCGGGGCCGGCCCCGCCGGCTGCCGGTGACGGGGGTGGGGGTGGGCTGTTCGGCTGGCTGGACATCGCCGGCCGGATCACCCGGGCGATCAACGGCTGGTTCGCCGGCTTGGTCGAGGCCGCGCTCGAGCCGATGCTGCGGCTGCTGGGCCGCACGGTGCTGTCCACTCCGGACGTGACCGTCCAGCCGCGGGTGGTCGAGCTGTGGAAAACCAGCGCGGTGATCGCGAACAGTGTGTTCCTGCTCGTGCTTACCGTCGGCGGGATCGCGGTCATGGGTCATGACAGCGTCCAGACCCGCGCCACCGCCAAGGAGCTCGCCCCGCGGATGGTGGTCGCGTTCGTGATGGCGAACCTGAGCCTGCCGCTGCTAGGGATCGCGATCCGGTTCGCCAACGCCCTGTCGCGGGCGTTGACCGGGCAGCGGGTGGACGCCGACGGGGCCGGGCAGCTGCTGCTGACGGTGCTGCTGGCCGGGCGGGTGACCAGCATCTTCCTGATCCTGCTGTCGCTGGTCGTGGTGGGGCTGGCCGCGACGGTCGTGGTGGGGTGGATCGTGCGGCTGACGGTGATGATGCTGCTGGCCGTCGCCGGCCCGCTGCTGCTGATCTGGCATGGCCTGCCGTGGACCGAGGGAGCGGCGGCGTTGTGGTGGCGGGCGGTCGCGGGCTGCCTGGCGATCCAGCTCGGCCAGAGCCTACTGATCATCCTGGGGTTGCAGGTGTTGCTGTCCGGGGACGGCGTGGGCGGGCTGCTGTCCGTCGGGGACGGGCTGATGAACATCCTGACGGCCGCGGCCGTGCTGTATACGGCGATCCGGTTGCAGGGCTGGGTGACCCAGCTGGTGCTGCGCGGTGGAGGCGGCCAGTCGATGGTGGTCAGCCTGGTGCGCTACCGGCTGCTGCGCGCGGGGCTGGCCGCCGCCGGTGTCCGCGTCTAACCCTTCACCGCACCCTCCCTACCTCGCTCTGCGTCCCGTCCAGTCCGTCCCGATTCGTACTGGACACCGTGCTCCGGTGGCTGTCCAGGGCCCCGGGCCCGACCCGCTGTCCCATTCCCTGTGTCGCGCTGTTGTATGGAGGTGTCGCATGTCCGCTGTTCCGCTGTCCGGTCCGGCCGGTTTCCGGGACCGGGTCCGGATCCCCGCTGATGTGGACCGGCCGGACCGGATCCTTTTCGGTCTGACCGCCCGCCAACTCGCCCTGCTCGCCCCGTTCGTGCTCGCGATCGCCGTCCTGTACGGGGCGCTGTCCCCGGTGCTGCCGCTGCCGGTGGTCGCCGGGCTGTGCGTCCCGCTGCTGGCCGCCGGGGCCGCGCTCGCGCTCGGCCAGCGCGGCGGGGTGTCGCTGGACCGGTACGCCGCCGCCGCGCTGGCCCACCGCCGCCGCCCGCACCTGCACCTGTCCGCCCCCGACGGGCTGCCCGCCGCCCCGGGCTGGCTGCCCGATCTCGACACCGCCCGGCGCCACACCCCAGCGGCGGCCCGGCCGCTGGCCGGCGGGGTGGACGCGGCCGGGGTGATGGATCTGGGCCCGGACGGGGTCGCGGTGCTCGCCGAGGTGGACGGCGTCAACGTCACCCTCGGCACGGACAGCGAACGCCGTGGGCAGGTGACCGCGTTCGTCCGGATGCTCAACGCGTTGGACGGGCCGGTGCAGATCACGGTGCGGGCCGCGCCGGTCCGTCTCACCCCGCATCTGACCCGCATTCGCGCGCAGGCCGCCGAGCTGCCGCATCCGGCGTTGCAGACTGCCGCCGTCGACCATGCTGCCTTCCTCGACGGGCTCGCTGCCCGCCGGACCCTGCTGACCCGGCAGATCCTGCTCACCGCCCGGGAACCCGCCCCGGCCGGCGGCGCTCGGGGGCGCGACGCCGCGGCCGGCCGGGCGTTGCGGCGAGTCGAGGACGCCGCCGGGCTGCTGGCAACCGCCGGGCTGACCGTGCGGGTGTTGGACGCCGACGCGGTCACCGGCCTGCTCGCCGCCGCCGCCCACCCCGGCACCCCGCCGCTGCCCGCGGGCATCACCGCCACCGGCACCATCACGGCCGCACCGGCCGGAGACCCGCGATGACCCGCCACCTCTTCCCCTTCCCCCGGCCGGGGAAGTGGTCTCGGTCCGCCGCCGCGGGGCCGGCCGCCGGCGGGCCGGTGCTGTTGACCCCGCCCGGCCTGCAGGCCACCGCCGGCCACCTGCAGATCGCGGACATGGTCGCGGCCACGATGACGGTGGTCGGCTATCCCCGCGAGGTCGGCCCGGGATGGATCGAGCCGCTGCTGGCCTACCCCGGCCGGCTCGACGTGGCCGTACACGTGGACCCGATCC
The DNA here is from genome assembly GCF_982290645.1 of Protofrankia sp. CiP1_Cm_nod4. NCBI lineage: Bacteria > Bacillati > Actinomycetota > Actinomycetes > Frankiales > Frankiaceae > Protofrankia > Protofrankia sp. CiP1_Cm_nod4. The sequence goes on along the minus strand of NZ_CEVIVC010000239.1, from coordinate 1,754 downwards.
CGCCGCCGGTCGCGGCCCTGCGGCTACGCCGCCAGCTCGGCCGGTTGGAATCCGGCCGCCGCGCCGAGGCCGCCGCCGGCCGGCTCACCGACCCGGAGCTGGACGCCGCCGCGCACGACGCGGCGGATCTCGCCGGCCGACTCGCCCGCGGCGAGTCCCGGCTGTTCCGCCTGGGCCTGTATCTGACGGTCTACGCCGACAGCGTGCAGGACCTGGCCGAGGAGAAGGCCCGGGTCACGGCGCTGGCGCACAGCCTGCTGCTGGCGGTACAGCCGGCGACCTTCCGGACGCTGGCCGGCTGGGCGACCACCCTGCCCCTCGGGGTGGACCTGCTGCGTATCCGCCGCACCTTCGACAGCCAGGCGCTCGGCGCGGCGTTCCCGTTCGCCACCCCGGACCTGCCCCTGCCCGACGTCGACAGGCCGGGGGCCGGCCCGGTCGTCTACGGCGCGAACCTGCACTCCGCCGGCCTGGTCGTGCACGACCGGTGGGCGATGCCGAACTACAACTCCGTCACCCTGGCCGCCTCCGGCGCCGGGAAGTCCTACCTGACGAAACTCGACGTGCTCCGCAGCCTGTATCAGGACGTGCAGGTCGCCGTGGTCGACCCCGAGGACGAGTACGCCCGGCTGGCCGCCGCGGTCGGCGGCACCCACCTGCCGCTCGGCGCCCCCGGCGTGCACCTCAACCCGCTCGACCTGCCCGCCCACGCCCGGCATGATCCGGAGCTGCTCACACGCCGGGTGCTGTTCTGCCACACCCTGCTCGCCACCCTCCTCGGCGACGACGGGCTGGACGCGGCCGGGCGGGCGGTGGTGGACCGGGCGATCCTCACCGCCTACCGGCACGCCGGGATCACCACCGACCCGGCCACCTGGGACCGGCCCACCCCCCTGCTGACAGATGTGGCCGCCGTCCTGGCCGCCGAGGCGGATCCGGTCGGGCCGGTGCTCGCCGGCCGGCTCGCCCCCTACACCACCGGCAGCCACAGCACGCTGTTCGCCGGGCCGACCACGACCCGCCCGCAGGGCCATCTGCTCGTGTTCTCCCTGCGGCACCTGCCCGACGAGCTCAAACCGGCCGGCACCCTGCTCACTCTGGACGCGATCTGGCGGCAGGTCGCCGATCCCGCCCACCGGCGCCGGCGCCTCGTCGTCGTGGACGAAGCCTGGCTGCTCATGGCGCATCCGGCTGGCGCCCGGTTCCTGTTCCAGCTCGCCAAGGCCGCCCGTAAACACTGGGCCGGGCTGGCGGTGGTCACGCAGGACGCCGCCGACCTGCTCGGCTCGGAGCTGGGCCGGGCGGTCGTCGCCAACGCCGCCACCCAGATCCTGCTGCGCCAGGACAGCAGCAGCATCCACCAGGTCCAGACCGCGTTCGCGCTCTCCGACGGCGAGACCGGGCACCTGCTCGCGGCCCGCCCCGGCGACGCCCTGTTAATTATCGGGCCCGGGCGTCGGGCTGCCTTTCACGCCGACGCGTCACCGCAGGAACATGCCTTGATCACAACCGATCCGGTGGAGATCACCCCGACTCTCACCGGTGGCGGTCCCGCCGTGCCACCGTCCGCCACCGCCGCGACGGCGGTGCGGTCCGCCGTTCCCGCGCCGGTCCCGGCGGAGGATGCCGACCCCTGCTGACCACCCCTGTAACGCCCCATCCGTTGCCGGCCGGCGTCGTGCGGACCGGCCGGGTCCGCGCCCTTGTGTTCCGGAGGTTCGTTCATGCTCGCATCCAGCCCCCCACCCCTACCC
>NZ_CEVIVC010000238.1:1983-4523 GCF_982290645.1 Protofrankia sp. CiP1_Cm_nod4 | reverse complement strand
AACCCGGACCCGCCCCTGACGCGAAGGCTCCCTACATCAGGGCTGGCATTCAACCTGCCCACATCATGTCTTCTCTATCCCGCAGGGATACTCGGCAGCACCGTCCGAGCCGGAACTCACTTTTCCCGCAGAGGGGAACCTTCGATGCCCCGTCATTCCTGGACGGCCGAACGCGTCATCGCACTCGGCTCCACCACCACTCTCACCACAGCCGGACAGATCCTCGGCATCGGCCGCACGAAAAGCTATACCCTCGCCCGCGCCGACGCCTTCCCTGTTCCCGTCCTCCGCATAGGAGGCCGTTACAGAGTCCCGATCGCACCGCTTCTCGCCCTGCTCGGAATCGACAAAGAATTCGCTAGCGACCACTTGACAGAAAACGACGGGTCGAGCCTTGATAGAAACACGGCGGCGTCAACCCACCCGCCCCGAAACCTCGATTCAGGAAAGGCGGCCTGCCATGGAAAAAGAGGGCACCACGTATAAGAGATGCAGTTGCCGTGACCCCAACGGGAAAGGACTCGGCAGAACCTGCCCGAGACTCCGTCGCTCCGGCGGCGGGTGGAATCCCGCACACGGCAGCTGGTACTACGCCGTCGACCTCCCCCGCTATCCCGACGGACGGCGCCGTTACGCACGCCACGGCGGCTTTCCCAGCCACGACGCCGCCCACAATGAAATCACCCACATCCAGAAGCTACTCGCGATCCCTGCAAAAGACGATGAAATCGGCCGTCGCCGCATCGCCGACCTCATCACCACCACGATCCGCAGGAAACAACCCCTGCCCACCATCGAGGACACCCGCCGACGCTTTCACCGCAACGCCGATCTCAATCCCAGCATGACCGTGGAACAGTGGCTCGACCAGTGGCTCGCTGGCCGCAAAACCGTCCGCGCATCCACCCTGCGCGGCTACGTATCCTACGTGAACTACCATCTCAAACCCGCGATCGGGGACATCCGCCTCGACCGGCTCGCCGTCTCCCATCTCGATGTGATGTTCAACGCCATCGACGAACGCAACAGCACCATCCGCGCCGCCCGCGCCTCCACCGACCCCGATATCCGGCTGTCCGTCCGCGGCCAGCGGACCACCGGGAACGCCACCAAACAACGCATCCGCGCCGTCCTACGCGCATCCCTGAACACCGCGATCAGACGCGGTCTCATCACGCACAACCCCGCCTCGCACGTCGAGCTCGCCTCCGGGAAACGCCCCAAAGCTCTCCTGTGGACCCCACAACGCGAAGCTCGCTGGCGCAAAACCGGGGAAATCCCATCGCCAGTCATGGTATGGACCCCTACCCAGATCGGCGCCTTCCTCGACCATGCCACCACCTACCGCCTCTACCCGCTGTTCCGGCTCATTGCCTACCGTGGACTCCGCCGCGGCGAAGCCTGCGGGCTGCACTGGGCCGACATCGACTTCGACCATGCCACCATCGACATCCGCTGGCAGATCGCGCAACTCGGCTGGGCTACCGAAATGAGCCGGCCGAAATCCGATGCAGGCGATCGCACCGTTCCCCTCGACGCCGAAACAATCAAGATTCTCCGGGCCCACCGCACCTGGCAGGAAACCGAACGCATCGCGTACGGGGACGGCTGGCCCGACACTGACCTCGCCTTCACTCAGCCAGACGGCCAGCCCCTCCATCCCAGCCAGGTCAGCGACCTGTTCCACGAGATCGCCGACACGCTCGAGCTGCCGCCGATCAAGCTGCGGGACCTCCGCCACGGCGCCGCCACCCTCGCCCTCGCCGCCGGCGCCGACCTCAAAGCCGTCCAGGAACTCCTCGGCCACGCCACCATCACCCTCACCGCCGACACCTACACCCACCTCCTCCCCGAACTCGCCACCACCATCGCCGAAGACGTCGCCCGCCTCATCCCCCACACCCGCCACCCGACCGACTAATACGAGGCAACACCGGCAGCAGCGGCCGTGATGATCGAGCCCTGGTCGAGCCAGTGATGGCGCGCTGTCTGGCCCGTATCGATATCCGCCTGTGGCTTTGGCGGTGAGAAGTGACCGCAGATGTCGGTGACTTCTCACCGCCAAAGCCACCGCTGCAGGGCCGATGTCGCCCCTCTACTTCTGATGCGGTGGTGTCGGGCCCGACCGTCCGCGGCACGCGCAGGTTTCTCGGGTCTGTTGCGTTATGGGAAAGCAAGACATGGCGGACCCTGCCTGAATATTGATCAGACAGCCAGGGTGAGCTCGGTGAAGGCAGCCGACACCCGCAGCCGCGGGTCGGTGTCGACGCCGAGTTCGTAGTGGCCGCGGCGGATGTTCTGCACGAACGCATGCCCCAAGCTGACCGTCTGGGCGGAACGGAGGCGTTTGAGTCCGCGCATCGGCCGGAGTCTGGCTTTGAACTGGCTGTGGTCGGATTCGATCCGGTTGTTCGCCCGCCGGGCATCGACATGGTGGGCGGCGGGCAGCAGTTCGTCGAGGACCCTTGGGTAGGCCGCAGCCTGGTCGGTGGTCACCTCGACCGGGCGGTGGCCGTGCGACAATGCCTGGGTGAAGAATC
>NZ_CEVIVC010000238.1:0-1563 GCF_982290645.1 Protofrankia sp. CiP1_Cm_nod4 | reverse complement strand
GCCGTGCTGCGGCCAGATCGCGGTGGTCGGAGGCGAACACGTCGATGACCTGCCCGAACTGGTCGACCGCCCGGTACAGATAGATCCACTCTCCGGTGACCTTCACGTAGGTTTCGTCGACGAACCACCGGTCCCCGGGAATGTGCCGGCAGGGCCGGGCAACGTCGATCAGCAGCGGGGTGAACCGCTGCACCCACCGGTACACGGTCACATGATCGACAAGCAGACCGCGTTCGGCGAGGAGTTCCTCGACGTCTCGGTACGACAGGGCGTAGCGCAGGTACCAGCGCACCGCCAGCACGATCACCTCGGGCGGGAACCGGAAGCCGGTGAACTCCGAGGCGGGGACCGGTGGACGGACGGGACGTCGACGCATTACTCGATCATGTCTGGTCAGACGTCGAGACGGCGGACCTCAGCAACGCAACAGACAGTGAGGATGTACGTGAACCCCGCGCCGGTCGGCCTGACCCAGCAACAGACTGACTGCGGGTCCTGAACGGGATCTGTCGGCCGTGCCGGCGCGGGGTTCGTGTGCACTCACCGGACGGGCGGATGACCTCATAGGAGCCTGGCCAGAGGCCCCGTCACTGTCTTGTCCGTCGCCCGGCTGGTGCGTGCCGCCCCTGTCGGTCGAGGTGATGGTGAAGGGACGGCTGGCGTCCACGATGGCACAGCAGGCGGCTGAGGTCACGGGTGGTGTGGACACCCACAAGGACAGTCACACGGCGGCGGCGGTCGACAGCGCCGGGCGGCCGCTCGGCGTGGAACACTTCCCCACGACCGCGGCGGGCTACGGCCAGCTGCTCGACTGGCTACGGAGCTTCGGTGTCCTGGTGAAGGTCGGAGTCGAGGGGACCGGCGCGTACGGTGCCGGGCTGGCCCGGCATCTGGCCGCGGCCGGCGTTGAGGTCGTCGAGATCGACCGGCCGGACCGCAAGACCCTGCGCTGGCAGGGCAAGTCCGAGCCGGTCGACGCCGAGGCCGCGGCCCGCGCGACGCTGGCGGGCCGGCGGACGGGGAAACCGAAGGACCGCGCCGGCCGGGTCGAGGCGCTGCGCGCCCTGCGGGCGGCCCGTCGTGGCGCGGTCGACAACCGCGCCGACGCACAGCGCCAGATGAAGGCACTGGTCGTGACCGCGCCAGAGCAGGTGCGTGCCGAGCTGTCCGGCCTGACGGCCGCGCGGCTGGTCGAGGTCTGCGCCGACGCCGACGTCCCGGCCGCGCAGGCCGGCGACCCCGCGGTTGCGGTTCGGCTCGCGCTGCGCAGCCTCGCGCGCCGCCATCAGCAGTTGTCCGTCGAGATCCGCGAACTCGACAAGATCATAAACTGGCTCGTCGTCACGATCAGCCCGAAGCTGCTCGAGGTCAACGGTGTCGGCCCAGACACAGCCGGCCAGCTGCTCGTCACCATTGGCGCCAACCCAGGCCGGATGCGCTCCGAGGCCGCGTTCGTGATGCTCTGCGGCGTTGCCCCGCTGCCGGCGTCCTCGGGTCGGACCCATCGCTACCGGCTCAACCGGGGCGGTGACCGCCAGGCGAACGCCGCGCTCTACCGGGTCG
>NZ_CEVIVC010000237.1:0-4122 GCF_982290645.1 Protofrankia sp. CiP1_Cm_nod4 | reverse complement strand
CCCTCTTCTTCCCCATTCTTCCCTTTTCCCTCCTTCCCTCCTTCTTCGCTCCTTCCTCCCCTGCTTCCCCATAACAACCGGATCACGAGAACGAGTATGCAAGTGGCTGCTACCACAGCCACTTGCATACTCACTTTCCTGACATGACCCCCACAGGGCTGGGCCAGTAGCGCGCATCCCGTCTGTCACCACCCGCGCAGGCCATGATCGGCGCGGGTTCGTCGTCGGGTACGCTTTCCGGCCTGCTGGCCGCGTCAGCGTGCACACAGCGACAGACGCGCCGGTCTTCTCCGGTGGCCGGCGCCCATCGGCGCTCTATGCGGTCGTGATGCCCCAGGTGGCGAGGGCGTCCAGCAGGCCCTCGGTGAGGGGCACGGCGCGCAGGTCGGCGCACCAGCGGACGTCCGCGGCGTCGTCCCCGGCCCGCAGGATCCCGCCGCCGATGTCGCACACGTAGTCGGCGATGTCGTAGACGGCTCCGTCCGGCCCCGGCCGCGTGACCCGCCCGACCAGCCGTCCAACGGCCACCTCCAGGCCGGTCTCCTCCCGGACCTCCCGGACGAGCGCGGCGCTGTCGCTCTCGCCGGGCTCGACCCGCCCGCCCGGCAGCGACCACAGCCCCCGCCCGGGTTCCCGGGCCCGCTGGACGAGCAGCAGCGCGCCGGCGGCATCCATGATGATCGCCCCGACGCATGGGGCCCTTCGCGCGATCCGCTCCGGCGGCACCCGGCTTCCCGTCGTCCGGTGAATCCGATCGTCCCGGCCGGCATACCCGGTCGTCGTGACCCGGTGCACACCAGCCGGCTGTTCTCGCACCCACAATGCCGGTGGATGGCACTGCCGGGCAACCTCATCCACCGGTTTATCCGTTTCATTCACCGCTTCATTCGCCGGCCTGTCCACCAGCCCATCCGTCGAACCGGTGCCCGTCTCAGCCTCGCATCGGTATCGTCGCAGATCAGAGCACATCGTGGATCTTGGTTGGCAAGTTTCGCATGGCGCTTCCGGTAAACCGCCGGCAGGCCGACCATTGGAAGCGAGCCGACCGTTGGAGGCGAAGTGACCGCGGCTGTCGGCCGGCCCCCCGTGGCACGCAACGAGCACCTGACCTTCCGCGCCAACATGGGTGCCGGCCGGCACGGGTGGCTGCGGCTCACACCGGCCTACGGGGTGCGCCTCGTCCGGGAGAGCATTTCGCGCCTGCCGGCGGGCTCGGTCGTCACGGACCCTTTCTCCGGGACGGGCACCACCCCGCTCGCCGCCGCCGAACTCGGCCATCACGGGCAGAGCGTCGACGTCAACCCTTTTCTCATCTGGCTCGGCCGGGCCAAGGTCCGGCGCTATTCGCCGGAAACCCTGCTGGCGGCCGTCGACGCCACCCGGGAAGTCATCCGGACGGCCACCCGGACAGATCGTGACGCCATCCTGTGGCAGCCCGACATCTTCAACATAGAACGATGGTGGACGCCCGGGACGCTGGACGCGCTGAAAGCGCTGCGGGCGGCGGTCGACGCACACGAGGGGCCGGTGCGCGACCTTCTCGACATCGCGCTGTGCCGGGTGCTGATCACCCGGAGCAACGCCGCCTTCAACCACCAGTCCATGTCCTTCAGTGCGCCCTCCGAGAAATCCGCCAGGGCCTCCGCGCGGGACGCCCGCGACAGCGCTCCAGCACTGTTCGACCGGGCCGCGGCGGAAGCGACGATCTCGGCGTTCGCGCTGGAGATGGACGCGGTGGCCCAGTCCGCCCGGTTCGCCCTGCCAGGCTCCGCCGCCATCCACCAGGGCGACTCCCGGACGAGGATCAACCAGCTGAAGGAGGCGGACCTGATCCTCACCAGCCCGCCCTACGTCAACCGTATGTCCTATGTCCGGGAACTACGCCCCTACATGTACTGGCTGCGCTTCCTGAACCTCGCCGGTGACGCCGGGGACCTCGACTGGCGGGCCATCGGCGGGACATGGGGCACCGCGACGTCGAAACTGAACGGCTGGCGCCCCGAGACCGACACCCCCGTGGACGACGCCATGGCCGCCGTCTGCGCCAGAATCACGGCGGACGGCGGGAAGAACGGCCCGCTGCTCGCGACCTACGTGCACAGGTACCACCACGACATGTGGTTGCACTTCCAGGCCGTCACACCGGCTGTGAAACGGGGCGGCGCGGTCTCCTACATCGTGGGGAACTCGGCCTTCTACGGCCATGATGTCCCCGCCCACACCTGGTACGCAGCCATGCTGCGCGCCCTCGGCTACATGAACGTCGAGATCACCACGATCCGCAAACGAAACTCGAACAAATCCCTCTACGAATACAACGTGAGCGCCCGCCGCCCGTGAACGCGGCGTTTCCCGGCCTCCACGCCCGCTCCCCCGCCCGCACGAGCGCTGGCGCCAACCGACAGGCACCGGAGCACCGATCAGCCAACACCAGTACAACCCGTGACCGCCCACAGCCGCCCGCACAAAACATGATCGGCGCAATTTTGTCATTGTGCACGCTTTTCAGCCACACAAGCGTACACAACGACAAACTCGCGCCGATCTTCCCCGGCAAACAGCACCCATCAACGGATCACCATCATCCGTGCGGCTACGCGCAGCAACATCACCGACATCCAGCCAGCCCCACATACGAGCCCGACGGCGACCCCACCCCCATGATCGGACCGGGGTCACCGAGGGCGAATACCAGAACGGTGGCGCGTGGCCCTTCATGTTTCTATGCCCTCATGATCGGGATGGGATTAGCGGGGCACCCCCTTCGGGAGCCCTGCCGAGCCGGGGCTATACCACTTGGTTACGAGGACCTATCGCAAACGATCTCCATGAAGATCTGGAAATAATCATCGATATAGATCGACATAGCCTCTGATCTGCGTAAACGAAGCCATCGAAGATCATGGAAAAACTGGGTTTGGCGAAACGATCTGCACCGGCCACGATCAAGCCGACTCGAGTGGCGCGGATGGAACACGGTGCCGGCGGTGGCCGTAACACGGAGGATGGCTGTTCTCGGGAGTGTTCCGGCCGGATGAGGGACCGTCGGATGAGGGACCGGGGGTTGCCTTGGCGGAGAGGGCGGCTACTCTGAGCGTCCGGATTCCGGGTCCATGGGGGGATACGATGCCGGCTTCACTGATATTGAAGTTCCCAGCTCCACCGCGTACGCCGTCGCCGCGCCAGTTACTCGGTGCCGCCGCTCGGCTTTTCGAGACCACCGACAGCGATCATCATGCGGAGAGCAAGCCGTTCGCGGTCGGGCCGGTCACGCCTTCGCCCAGCTCGGGCACGGCGGCCGCGAGAGGCACGACGGCTCCGACGGGCCCCGCCAGCCCCACGAACTCCGCGGGCCCCACCGGGGCCACCGGGGCCACCGGGGCCACCGGGGCCACCGGGGCCACCGGGGCCGCGTCGTCCACCGGTGCCGTGGGTATCGCGGGCTGTCCGGGGATGACACTCTGGCGGCTGGGCTGGCTCAGGGAGGAGGAGCTGCCGCGGAACTGGCCGCCACGGACGGTCCGTTTCGGGCCGTGCGAGCAGCAGGTCACAGGGTTCGACGTGGACCCGTGGCCGTTCGCGCGGCTGGCGTCGGCCGGGCCGGCCCGGCGCGTCCGGTTACGGATGATCACACCGCTGTTCTTCTCCCGTAGCGGCCGGGACCTGCCGCTGCCCGAACCGGTGCTGATCGTGCGCTCGCTGTGGACCCGGTGGAACACCTACGCCCCGGCCGCCCTGGAGATCGACGACGGCATCGCGCGTGAGCTGGCCGACGCGGTGTTCCTGGACTCCGTCTCCGGGGCGAGCCGGCAGATCCCGCTCAACGAGCAGATCCGGCAGGTCGGGTTCGTGGGCAACGCCGAGCTGCGTCTGCTGAGGACGGCGTCGGTGACCGTGACGGACGTCTTCGGCGCGCTGAGCCGGTTCGCGGCCATCGCCGGGATCGGCGCGCTGACCACCCACGGCTTCGGCGCCGTCGAGGTGACACCGAGCACGTGACGTCCGGACTGCCGCCCTGGCCCGGCCCCGTCTCGACGAGGCCGGGCCAGGCGGTCGGGACGGGACGGGCGGGCCGGACCAGCCGGGTCCGGCCGGGCGGGCCGGATCAGGCGGGTCAGGGCG
>NZ_CEVIVC010000236.1:3638-4229 GCF_982290645.1 Protofrankia sp. CiP1_Cm_nod4 | reverse complement strand
CCCCTGTAGGGATCCCGACAGGCACCCATGGGCAGGACTGCAGCCCCGGCCACGCCACCCGGTAGATCGCCTCGACGACGTCCTCGCCACGACCCACCGGCCAGACGATGCCGCAACCCACCGGCCGTATGACGCCGTACACGCAGCGACTCGCCGGTGCGACGATCCCGATCTTTCAACGCAAAGCTCGTGATCTTTTCAACCCGCCGAAAACACCCGGCCAGGACAGCCGGTGCGCGCCATCATCACTTATCGCACTATAAAAATCATCACTCACACTTCAAAATCACAATAGAAAAACAACTACCGCATGCTGTCGCGGACGTCAAAACGGCCGACAGCCCACGCGCGACCAGCGCAGACAGTGGAGAATGCCCTACAAGGGGGCAGGCAACGTCGCCTGTCACCCGCCGTCACCACCCACGAGGCAGAACGCATCCCTTCCCGGATGCCCCCGGATCACTCCCGCTCCAGGGCCTGGCCCGATAGCGCCTTCCCACAGATAGCGGTTGACGCCCGCTTGCCACCGGGCACAACCAGCCACGCACAACGCCAGAAAAGATCACCAAAGAGAGATCGAAAGCTCCCTTT
>NZ_CEVIVC010000236.1:0-3554 GCF_982290645.1 Protofrankia sp. CiP1_Cm_nod4 | reverse complement strand
GCGGGGATCATGCCGTTCACCTGCGCAGTCTCCCGCATCGGACCACTACCGTGCCTTTCGTCCCCATGTATTCCCCACGGGCGCTCTCTAACGCCTCGCCGGCCCGCTTCAGGGGTCACCGTTGCTACGGACGGGTCCGGGACCATGTGACGCTTCGCAGTTTGCTTGTAATCGTCTGTGGACGTCCATGGATGTCCGTGCCAGCGGGCGCCCCAGAGGTGACGGCCGGTGCTGGTTTCGTGGAAGCGATGCACCAGGCGACGCAGGCGTCCGCGCGGACGGTGGCGGTGCTCTCGACGGCCTACCTGGAATCGGCGTACGCGACGGCGGAATGGCAGGCGGCCTGGCGGTCTGATCCGCTGGGTCGGGCCCGGAAGCTGCTGGTGTTCCGGGTGGCGGACTGCCCCGCCCGGGGCTGCTGGGCCAGCTCGTGACGGTGGACCTGTTCGGGGTCGACCAGACCACCGCGGCCGGGCGGCTGCGGGCCGCCGCCGGTGCGCAGCGGGCCAAACCCCCGGTGGAACCGGGCTTTCCCGGCGGCGGCCCGTCGGCTCCGGCGAGGCCGGCGTTCCCCCCGGAGCTTCCCGGGGTGTGGAACGTGCCGCCCCGGCTGGCGCACTTCGTCGGCCGGGGCCATCTGCTGGCCGCGGTCGACCGGCAGCTGGCCGCCTCGGGTGCGGTCGCGGTGTGCGCGCTGCACGGGCTTGGTGGAGTGGGCAAGACCGCGCTGGCGGTGGAGTACGCCCGCCGGCATGCCGGCGGGTTCGATGTGGTGTGGTAGGTGCCGGCGCAGGACCCGGAGCTGGTCGCCGGGCATGTGGCGGCGCTCGGGGTCGCGCTCGGCCTGCCCGACGGCGTGCCTGCTGCTCGTCTCCGTTGGTCGTGCACGCGGCCGTCCTGGAACGGACTCGGCTGGCCGGTGAGGCTGACCGCGGAACATGCTCACAGCCGATGATTGACACCGTCGACGCTTCTGTTTGCGTCCATGTGCTGACATCTACGGTGATGCTCTGAGAGATGATGACCGCGTGGCACGGGCAACGGCCGTCATGGTCGGCCGACCGGCCTGGTGATCGGACGGATGAGCGGGGGATCTGGATGTTGATGGAGGTGCCGCTGGAAAGCGGCGGCATGGTGCTGGTCGAGGTGGACCGGCGGGAGGTCCCGGGCGAACTTCAACTGGCCTCTGACGATCCGGGTACGGTGGCGGCCCGTGCGCGGCGTGCGCTGGAATCCTCGCTTGCGGATCTGGCTCCAGCAGTACGGTCCATCTGGCAGGGTCTCCGCGACATCGCACCGGACGAGTTCACCGTCGAGTTCGGGGTGAACGTCGGCGGCGAAACAGGGCTGATCATCGCGAAGGGTACGGCTGAGGTCAACTTCACCGTCTCAATGACGTGGCGTGGCGGTGAAAGCACTGCATGACCGAGTCGGTTGATCCGCGGAGTGGGTGCGTCGTCCGGATCCGCCAAGGAATGACGAAAAAAGCGGCGGGGGTCGGTGTGCTCGTAGGCGAACATGAAATCATGACCTGCGCCCACGTGGTAAATACCGCTCTCGGCAGGTCACAGCGGGAACAGAAGAAGCCTGACGATATTTTATTTCTCGACTTTCCCCAACTGGACGGCGTTTCACTGCGAGAGGCAACAGTGGAAGCGTGGGTTCCGCCTCCTCCGCAAGGCTCCTTCGGGGGAGATATCGCCGGGCTGAGACTGAGCGGAGCAGCGCCCACCGCCGCTCGTCCAGCACTCCTGGAAAGCCGTGTTCCGCCGCTCGGTGTGACAATGTTCGGCTTCCCGACGGACCCGCCACGACCTAATGGAGGATGGACTTCAGCCACGCTGATCGGTACCGTCGGCGGCGGGATGTTACAACTCGACAAGTCCAGCGAAGCGGCACTTCGCGCTCAACCAGGCTACAGCGGCTCCCCTGTCTTCGATGGTGACGGCGTGGTCCTCGGCCTGTTCTCCGCAGCCTCGAGAGACGACAGGTCCGAAGACGCTTATGCCATTCCGGTCCGACGCCTGACCGAGGCATGGCCTGATGTATGCCGAGTCATCCCGGCGTCCCCCTATCGGGGGCTCAGCGCTTTTCGGGAGCAGGACGCACATCTGTTTGTCGGCCGAGGTGAGGAGGCGGAGAAGCTCGCCGCACGGGTTCGCGCGAATACTCTGGTCTGCCTGACAGGGCCATCCGGAGTCGGAAAGACCTCGCTGGTACAGGCGGGGTTGATTCCACTACTGCGCAGCCAGAAATCATGGATGGTGGTGCCCTTCCGACCCGGCGCTCGCCCGCTCGACGCCCTGGCCGCCGCACTCCTGCGCGCCGAAAGCAACGACCCGTCAGACGAGCTGCGTCTTGACCGGATACGAACCCGCGGCGCGCGTCTGGGCGCGGGCGATCCGTGGGAGTCACTCGAAGCACTTGCGGCGATACGCAATACACAGGTTCTGCTCATCGCCGACCAGTTCGAAGAATGCCTGACGGATGACGGGGAGCAGGCCCGGGGCCTGGTGGAACTCGTTCTTCGGGAACCTCCGCGAGCGGCGATACCAGCACGTATCCTGATTTCGCTGCGAGCGGACTTCGTAAACGATCTTCTCTCACACCCTTCAGTGGAGGCAAGCCTGAACGATCGGATGTTTCCCCTCCAGGTGATGACATCCACGCAACTACGACAAGCGATCATTCAGCCCGCCGAAAGCCGCGGCGTGAAGTATGCGGACGGCCTGGTGGAAAGAATCCTGCAGGATGCGGGAAGCGAGCAGGGCACGTTGCCCCTGGTCGAATTCACCGTGTCCCAACTGTGGGATCTGCAATATGCCGGCAGGCTGCGACACGAGGAATACAGCAGGATCGGCGGGGTCACAGGTGCGCTTGGCGCACATGCCGAACGGATTGCCGCAAGTCTTCTTGGTGACGGGGTGCCCGAAGAAGTTCTTCATCGAACACTGCTCAGCCTCGTACGCACAGAATTCGATCAAGCACCGGCGACGCGGCGCATCGCCCGTCGCGGCGACACCGGGGCGGACTGGGCTGCTCTCGATCGGCTGTCCAAGGGACGCCTCGTGTCCCTTGGCACAGATGATGACGGCGTTCCGACAGCCGAACTGACGCATGAGGCTCTCATCGGCGGATGGGAGAGGCTCGCTCATCTGGTGGCGGAGAATGCCGACTTCGTCCGCTGGCGTACCAGGATGGAGGAGCTGTATCAGCGGGGTGATCCGATTCCGGAAAACCGGATCGCCGAAGCGGAGAGCTGGCTGCTGCGTCGTCCGTCCGAGGTTCCGTCCCACATCGGAGGCCTGGTGGAACGGAGCGCAAGAGATCATGCGCAACGGATCGCCGACCTCCAGGCGCTGGTCAACCGGGCGGAAGCCCTCCGGTTGGCTGCCCAGGCGGAACTCGTTCTTTCCACCCGGACCGTCCCGCGCGCGGTTTCCGCCCTGCTCGCCGCTGAATCGCTCACGCGCGCACCGACACTTGAGGGTGACCTCGCAGCACGCCATACGATGAAGATCGCACCGCGGCTTGCTGCCCGCCTCGACCACGAC
>NZ_CEVIVC010000235.1:1781-4471 GCF_982290645.1 Protofrankia sp. CiP1_Cm_nod4 | reverse complement strand
AGATCGTCCAGGTCGGTGGTGGTGAACCTCCACTGGAACGGCTGTGCCGTGGCGTTGTAGCGGTCTTCGAATGCTCGGAGCCGGTCGGTGACCTGGGTGAGGTCGGTGAAGTCGTTGGGTGAGACGACTTTGCGTGGGTCTGTTGCATCCGCAGAATCCTTGGTCAGGCATGGCGGATGGATGCGTCGATGTGTTGTCCGTCCGCCGGTCCCCGTCTCGGAGTTCACCGGGTTCCGGTTCCCGCCCGAGGGGAAGCGTGCTGGCGGTCCGCTGGTACCGCGCTGCTACGCCCTGTTAGGGTGCGTATCGAGTCGCGATCAAGGAGTGGTCCGCGCGAGTTCCTTGATCCAGATCATCGAGGCGCGGAGCTGGAGACCCGCAAGATAGCTGCCCGGGGTCTTGTCATAGCGAGTGGCGATACCCCGCCAGTCCTTCAGCTTGTTGATCAGACGTTCGACGGTGTTCCGTTCCTTGGACAGGTCGGCGTCGTGGCGGACGGGCCGGCCACCCCTGCGGCCCTTGCGCTTCCGGTGGGCGGCCTGGTCGGCCTTCTCCGGGATGACCGCCCGGATACCGCGTCCGCGCAGGTAGGCCTGGTTGGCGCGGGACGAGTACGCCGTGTCCCCGACGACCGCGCCGGGCCGGGTACGCGGCCGGCCGACCCGCCCGGGAACCCGGAGCCGCGCCAGTACGGGGACGAACCACGGGCTGTCCGCGGCCTGCCCCACGGTCAGGACGAACGCCAGCGGCCGGCCCCGCCGGTCGGCGGCAAGGTGGACCTTGCTGGTCTGCCCGCCCCGGGACCGCCCCCAGCAGGGCGGCTGTCAACCGGAGGCGGCGTCGACGCCGGCGGCGTCGCCGTTCCCGCCTCGCGGGGTCGTCCTCGCCGTCCCGCCCGTCGTGTCCGTCCGGGCCGCCCCTTTTTCCGGGCCTTCCCCTCCTCCCGCACGGCGGCTTTCTCCAGGGCGGTGAGGACCTCATGGTCCAGGTGCATCCCGGCGGCGTCGTGGTGGGCCCGGGCGGTGGTGGAGTCCACGCTGACCACCGACAGGTCCACCGCACCTCGCGTCCCGGCCTGGGCGATCAGACCCCGCAACAGGGCGTCGAAGACACCGGCGTCCCGCCACTGCCGGAACCGGTTGGACACCGTCGGCCAGGCCCCGAACTCCCTCGGCATCTCCCGCCACTGCCCACCCGTCCGGAACCGCCAGACCACCCCCTCGAACTGCGCCCGCAGCCGCGCCGGGTACGGGCCGAACCCGCCGACCGGCAGGTAGGGCTCGATGAACGCCCACTCCTCATCTGTCAGTTGCGCCCGCGTCATGCCCGACGGTCTACCCGGCCAGACCCGCCACCCGAACGAACCCCACAGACCGATCACAACCCGATACGCGCCCTAGTCCTCACCACACGCGGCCGCCCGTTGCCGCTTAGCGTGAGGTGCGCATACTGGGCCGCCAGGTTGCTCCTGCTCAGCCGGCCGGGAGGCGCAGGACGATCTCGACCCGGCGGTTGAAGGCCTGGCCTTCGGGGTCGGGTGAGCCGTCGGGGTTGGTTTCCTCGGCGAGAGGGCTGGTGCTGCCCATGCCGATGGCTGTGACCTCGGTGGCGTTGACGCGGTGGTCGAGCAGATAGGCCCGGACGACGCCGGCCCGGCGTTCCGACAGTGCCTGGTTCACGCTGGCCGTGCCGGTCGAGTCGGTGTGGCCGCGGACTTGGATCCTGCCGCCGGGAAACCTGGAGTTGATCAGCTTGATGGTGTTGTCCATCGTGTCAGTGCTGCCGATGGTGTTGCTGCCGGTCGCGAAAAGGTTGTCGCTGTTGAACACCACGATGACGACCTTGACGCCGGCCGTGTCCCGGGCCAGCAGAAGGCTGCCGGAGATTCCGGTGAGGTCGATGTCGGTGGAGCCCGGCAGTCGATATAGCGATCCGTTGACGAGCCGGCTACCGCTTTCTGGCTCGTTCGCAGTGCCGATCTGGCACGGGATCCGCAGCGCCAGCCCGGCACCGAAGTCCTGCGTGCCGCAGGTCGGGTCCGGCCCGCCGTCGCCGTCGTAGTCGTCCAGTCCCGGCTGCGCTCCCGCCGGCAGGGTGGTCGCCGCGTCATCGGGAGCGACGTGCGCCGTGGGTTCGGCGGACGTGGCCGGGGTGGGCGCAGAGTTCGCGGGCCTCGTGTCCGGCCCGCCGCCAGATCCCCCGCATCCGGTGCAGCCCACACCGAGCGTGACCGCCGCAGCGAGTAGACGCCACCTGTGAAACCGCTTCATGTGCACCCCCAGAAGGTCACGCAGGCGCAGCGTAGCCGCCCGGCGGAGCGGCCGGAAAGCACGAGCATTGTCGGCCATCCGTCTGTCGACGGAAATGGGGAACACGGTTGACATCGACGCACCGTGAACGAGTCAGTATCGGAAGCGGTCGTCCGATCCGGGTGGGCGCAGCCGGTAGTTGTCACCGGGGCGCTCGGCGGTCAGCCGGCGACGACTCCGTCGACTGGTGCGGGAGGGCACGGTCCGGAATCTCGGGGAGGGCCAGCGGTACCGGTCGCGCCGGCCACGGTCGTGGCGGAGCCGGGCGCCACCCGAGGCCGAGCAGGCGGCGGGCCGCGGCGACCGCCGCGGCCACGATGATGGCCGGGGCACCCCCCGCAGCCCGCCGGCCACGACCAGCGGGTGAACCCGGCCCCGGGG
>NZ_CEVIVC010000235.1:0-1472 GCF_982290645.1 Protofrankia sp. CiP1_Cm_nod4 | reverse complement strand
ATCAATCGAACCGTGGTTATCGGTGAGATCGATCATGGTCTGGGGGGCTCGGTGGCCGTGATGCGGGCGGCGTAGACCCGGTGCGCCTTGCGCTCGGCCGGGCCGGCGGACTCGGCGGCGAGGGCGGCGCTCTGGTGCAGCGCGGCGCGGTGGAGTTCGAGTGGGGCCGCGAGGCGGACGGTGTGGCCTTGGCCGCGGCGGATGGTCCGTCCGGCGCTGATCGCCTGGCGGACGGCCGCGTCGCCGGCGGTGCGTAGGTGATCGGCGAGCAGGCCGGGCAGGTCGAGGACGATCTCCGGGCTCGGTGCGGGCACCTGGTGCGGCTCGTTGGCCTCGATGGGGAGCGTGTCGAGCTCGTCGGGCAGGTCGCGGGCGCCGGCGGCGTCCAGGATGCGGCGGATGGTCTTGGGTGCGACCCGGTGCCGGCGGGCGAGGGCCTTGACGGCGGCGCCGTTGCGGTACGCCTCCACCACGGCGGCGGCCTGGTCCTCGTCGAGGGCGGTGGGGCGGCCGAGGGTCTTGCCGGCGGCTTCGGCGGCCGCGACGCCCTCACGGGTGTTCTCGCTGATCATATCGCGCTGGAACTCCAGCACGGCGGCGAGGACGGAGACCATCATCTTGGTGCCGGGATCGTCGCTGGCGAGGTCGATGCCGGACAGCAGGCCGGACTCGACGCGCAGGTGCAGACCGCGGCGGATGAGCACGGGGCGCAGCGCGAGGATGTCGGCGACGGAGCGGAAGAGCCGGGCGGCGTCGGCGATGCGGATGGTGTCGCCGACGCCGGCTTCGTGCAGCAGCTTGGTGAAGCCGCTGCGTTGAAGGGAGAGCTGGCGGCTGGAGGTGGCGGGGTCGTCGTAGGCGGGAGCGCCGGCGGCCAGCAGCGCGGCCAGGGCGTGACGCTGGCGGGCGTCGGTCTGCTTGTCGGTGGAGTGGCGCAGGTAGATCCGGTCAACCATGGGCGGCCTTCCCCCGGGGTGGCCGGGCGGCTCCCGGCGGGTGTCCACAAGCCCATCGTAGGGGCGAAATGGGGAGGCGTAATTCTTGACCGGATCCGATTGGATCGGCGGGCCGTTTCCGCTGGTGGACGGCGCACGCGGATTGGATCCGCCCGTGGGGGCGTAATCGGCCGATAACGCCCCCACTTGCAGATTGGCTCGCACTGGGATCGCGTGACGACCGTTACGCTCTGCTCCTGGCCATATTGTCGCACCAGATAGCCAAGAGGCGTGGGCTATGTTGCGGGGATGATTACCGGGACGGCATCGCGCCACACACGGATTGGTGACCCGGTGCTCTTCTGAGCGCCGTACGGGCCGGTGCGGGCCCGCTGCTCGGTCGAGGATCTTGCGCTGCTGCGCGGGCTCCGCCTCCGTCGTGTTGATCGCAGGTTCGACACATCAACCACGACAGGAGGATTCATGCCCTGCAAGACGCTGCAGATTCCCACCGCGGACGGTCAGGTGAGGTGCCCC
>NZ_CEVIVC010000234.1:0-4181 GCF_982290645.1 Protofrankia sp. CiP1_Cm_nod4 | reverse complement strand
GGGATCCCCCGCGACCCCCACAGCCGGGCCGGCGAGACGATTACCGCGGGTGACTGCACCACCTATGCGACCAGCTACCCGCCACCCACCGGCCCGTTGCTCGCCCAGACGGTCGACCTGAGCGGCGACCTCGACGACCAGATCGCCGTCCTCGACGTCGCCTCGCCGATCGGCCGCTCACTCGTGCTGAGCTTCGGCGGCCTGCTCGGCTACCTCGGCCTGAACAGCCGCGGCCTCGCGATCGGGATCAACCTCGTCCTGGGCGGCGACTGGCGGGCGGGCCTGCCCCCGTACCTGGCCGTCCGGCACCTGCTCGACACGGCGGCGAGCGTTGAGGAAGCGCTCGACGTCCTGCGCGGCCTGCGGCTGGCCAGCTCCCGCTCGCTGACTCTCCGTGACGCCACCCAGGCCGCCTGGTTAGAGATCGTCGGCGACGAGCTGCGGACCACGCGGGCGCCACGGACCGTCCACACCAACCACTTCCTCCACCCCGACCTCGCCCCCCACGACGAGATCAACGTCTTCGCCCGCAACTCCTCCGTCCGCCGCCTCCAGGCGGCCACGGCGGCGCTCACCACCCTCGGCCCGCACCCCGAGGAGCACTTCGCGCTGCTGTCCACCCCACCCATCCGGGTCGCCGACAACGGCGACATCCGCCGGGAACGCACGGTCGCCGCGACCGTCCTCCTCCCAGCCCGCGGAGAACTACACCTCCGCCCCGGCGACCCCGCCCTGTCCACCACCGAAACCTTCCGCCTGACGTAGCAGCGGTAACGGTCAGTCATTCAGCCATGCGCGTACCGTCCGGGCGAGGCCGGGGATCTCGACGGTTACCGCGATCCAGAGCAGATCGGCGTCAACCGCGAAGTATCCGTGTACGAGGTGGTTGCGCATGCCGGTGATCGCTGCCAGGGAATATCTGGATGGCTTTTCCGGAAGGCACCGGACAGCCGGGCGGTGGCTTCTCCGATGATCCCCACCCACCGGACGAGAGCTGCGGTGAGGACGACGTCGGCGTCCAGTTCGTCCCGCGACGCGGGCAGATGCGTACTGATCAGGTTGGCGTGCTCGACGATGTCACGCAGCCGCTCCTGATCAGATCTCACAGCGCAACGGCTTCGGCGAGCACCTGCTCGCGCAGCCGGGGCCGTAGGCCGGCCACAGTCGTCGCGTCGACGCGGACATCCAGGACCGCCTCGGCTCCGCTGATGAAACCACCAAGATCAAAAAGTCCTCGACCTGGAGAAAGGTCAACAAGGAGGTCGACGTCGCTGGCCTCGTCCGCCTCCGCGCGCGCGACCGAGCCGAACACGCGGATGTTGCCGACGCCGTAGCGCTGCGCGACCGCGTAGACGTCCGCACGGTGCTCGCGTAGTTCGCTCAAAGTAACACGACGACGACGAAATGCATCCATAGTCACAGCGACTTCCCTCCCGTCGGAAGGCCTGCCTGATATCAGGATGGCACAACGGCCACCGCTGGAATCGGCGGCCGTGGTCAACGGATCTGCGAGTACTGAGAGTATCCGTCAGGATGCGATTGGATATCGACCAACATCCACCAGGTAGGCTGTGGTCGGCGCCGTGGACCTCGGCCTCAGATCTTGATGATGGTGACTTCTCCCGTACTGCACAGCATCCTGAGATCTTCGGGATCCGAGGTGAGCACGGTAACCGGGCCAGGGGCGGCGAGCGCGGTCGCGCAGAGCACCGCATCGATCGCATATCTGTGGCCGTGCAGCCCCGCCTCCCCCAGCAGTTCGGCCGCGTGCCGGGCGACAGGCTCCGTGACGGGCTCCACGACGATCCGGGACACGGCCCACGCGAAGGCGGAACGCCTGATCCGCGGATGGATCACTTCGACCAGGGTCACCGCGCTGGTGATCACACGCATGTCGTCGGCGCGGGCCAGCGCGAGCCAGCCGGTGACGTCGCGGTCCCGCTGGACGGCCCTGGCGAGTCCTTCACTGTCGAGGACCAGTGTGCCCCCCGGCACGGCGACCGGGCGGGTCATGCCGCGTGTGGGTCCGAAGAGCGCTGCTGCTCGCGGGCCTGTAGCAGGGCATCCCGCCGGGATCGGATCTCCTCGTCGCCGATCGGCCCGTGCTCGGCCTCGGCGACCGCGATGAGCTCGTTGAGGTTGTCGCGTTCGATCTGGCGGGCGACGGCCGCGGCGACGTAGGCGGACAGGCCCGAGGGGCCGCTGCGGGCACGGGCGGCCTCGGCGATGTCCCGAGGCATTGTGATCGAGTACTTCTGAGTAGGCTCACTCATACCCCTTATCCTACCGTGGATGCCCCTCGATCTGACCCGTCGGTTACTCTCCGGGCGTCGGTTTTGTGCTCACAGTGGTTGCCGATTCGGTGGACAAGGCTGGGATCACCGCGTGGAAGACCCGTGGAGCCGATCTGCGGGACTGCCTGGGAGGGGATGTCGGCGGCCGAACGTGTTCCGGCGCTTCGGCATGACGTCGGAGCGCTACCGAGCCTCGGGCGCAGCCGCGGTGGTCAGGCAGAACGGATGGTCGGCAGGGTCGATGGGCACTCGCGGCTGTCGTCGGTTCTGGACGTGCCAGCTCGGGATGTGCCAGTTCTGGGCGGCGCTCACCGGCCGGGGCCACCGGCCTGCCGGCGAGAGGGCTACGGCTGGGCCTCGTCGTCCGGGGGCAGGTCCCAGTCGAGGGCGCGGAGGCTGTCGGCGACCCGTCGGAGCACGGCCAGGTCGTAGAAGATCTCGATCGGTGTGGAAGTGCCGGAGGCCGCCGGCCGCAGGGGCAGGTGATCGACCGTCTCTCCGTCCATCGTCTCTCCATCCATCGGCGTGGACGGTGCTCCGGGCCGGGAAGCCGGCCCGGCCCGGAGCACCTATCTGGCAATGGTGGGAGCGGGATGGCGTCGAGTACCACTGTACGATCTGTGAGAAACACCCCTTATGGGTACGAAAAAATTAAGCGTTTCCTACAGACGTACTCCCTGAGTTCTGGTACTCGGTTTCAGGATCGTCCTATTTCAGGCCGGAGTGGACGAAGGCGTTGACGATGTGCCGCTGGAGTACCAGGTAGAGGCCGAAGATCGGTAGGCAGGCGAGCCCGGAGGCGGCCATGATCCCGCCCCAGTCGTTGCCCTCGGTCCCGCCGAGGAAGCCGCGCAGCCCGAGCTGGATCATGGAGTTCGCCTGCTGGAGCACCATCGACGGCCAGAAGTACTCGTTCCAGGCGTTGATGAACAGCACGATGCCCAGCGCCGCCAGCGCCGGCCGCAGGTTGGGCACGACGACGGTCCACAGCGTCGACCAGGACGACCGGCCGTCGATACGGGCCGCCTCCAGCACCTCCTTGGGGAAGCTCTCCATGTGCTGGCGCAGCAGCAGGACGCCGAGCGCCGTGCACAGCGTCGGGATGACCACCCCGGCGAGCGTGTTCAGCAGGCCGAGCCGGAACAGCAGCGTGTAGTTGGACACCATCGTCACCTGGAACGGCACCAGCCACGTCCCCACGAACAGCAGGTAGAGCAGCCGCTGCCCGCGGAAGCGCCAGGCGGTGAACGCGTACGCGGCGAGCAGGCCGGTCAGCAGCTGCCCGAGGGCGGTCAGCGACGCCACGACGAACGTGTTGACCAGCATCTGGCCGATGGGGATCACGTCCGCGGCGTGCCGGTAGCTGCCGATCGACAGCGGCCAGGGCAGCAGCGACGTGTCGTAGATGTCGCCGGGGCGGCGCAGCGACGTCGCGTACATCCAGCAGATCGGGAAGACGCAGGCGACGCTGAGAACGGCCAGGACGGCATGGCCGGCGAACGAGCTCAGCGGTGACCGGCCGCCGACCGGCCCGCCGGTCCCGCCGTGGCCGCGGTGGCCGTGCCGGCGCCAGCGGCGTCCGCCGCCGTGGTCCCCGTCACCATGATCCCCGCCGCCGTGCCGGCCACCGCCGCGGTTTCCGCCGTCGTCACGGTTCCTGCCGTCATGCTGCCCGCCGCTGTACTGCCCGGGCGGCGGCGCGCCAGCGTCGCCTGCCGCCGGTGCGTCCGGCGTGGAGACGGCCATGAATCACTCCTCGTAGTCCTCGCGGTGGTTCCCGCGATATCGCTTCCCCGCCCCGCAGCCTCGCTCCCGCCCCGCGGCCGAATATCGTTGCTCATACACATGAGGGAACAAGTGGTCGCTGGGGCAGCCACTTTCGTACTC